>JBKHJK010000286.1:0-4425 GCA_046538215.1 Armatimonadota bacterium | reverse complement strand
GCGTTGTTTTCTTGTCCAAAACCACGTTCGGGATCCAAAGGGCAGCTCCCTTTTTCATCCCCAACAAACAACCAACCATTAATCTTTGATACGGAGCCACGGATCGCGGTACGCCGTGGCGGTTCATGCACGGATGGATAATTCGCTCTTCGCAAGCGATAACTCCTCAGTCGCAGGCTTGCGCTCACCGAACGCGCGTGCAGTACGTCGGAGGCACGCTGTAGGCGAGCGACTTACCATCCGGCGACCAGGACATGAACTCGGGGTTATTTGACCGCCCGCGGCCGATGGTGCGCTGGTGTCCGCCGTCGCGATCGATCAGACGGACCTCCTCGATTCCATCACCCGATCCCGGGCCCATTGTCGGTGTGAGTGTGTAGGCCACCCACCGAGAATCCGGCGACCAGCGTGGAAAATTGCCCGGTCCGCAACCCAAATCCTCCCCGGTGGAGAAGTTCAGGATGTGCAGCAGGTGCTCCCGACCGTACGAGTGCGGGGTGGAATAGGCCATCCGTGAAAGATCAGGAGAAACTACGACACTGTTTGTATCTATATCGCGGGGCAGAGTGCACAGCGTCTGCAGTTCGTCGCTCCCCGCGGTCATGACTGTCAGCTTCCGCCGCTTACACAGGACCACCGTCCCGTCACGCATGATCTCGACCACGTCATATCCGGGATTGGCCTGACCGTCATAGCTCTGCCCGGCCCGGCCCCAGACGGTTCCCCTGACAGGCCTGCCGACGGTGCTGTAGCCCCACCAGCCATCGTGGAGGATGTTCGAGGACGCGATTTTGGCGATGTCCCGGCCAGGACCGATCTTCATGCGTTCGAGAGTATGTGGAGGCTGTCCGTTGTACGGCTTTTCGGGGTCGTAAATGATGCTGCGCCCGTCGCTGCTCCAGGCGTAGTGGAAGGGAGAATGAGTGACCCGTACGTTGCAGGCCGCGACACGTTCCCCGACCAGCGTAATCCCGTATTGTCCTGTCGAAACCCGCGTCTGAATGGCCAGGAACTCACCGTCCGGCGACCATAGCGGCATCATGCCCTCGCCCGCAAGCCACGCTTTACCAGTGTAAATATTCACCACCCAGATTCGCCAGCCGAAATTGAAGTCATCGTCCCGGACCACGGGGCGTGTGGGCATTTCATACGTTTCGGCGAGCGTTGGAATCACCGGAGAGGGCTCGACCTGCTGCACCTCTCGACGCTCACACCCAACGAACATCATTAACGCCAGAGCGAGAAATGCAATCGGAAACTGAAGCAAATCGGTATATCGTGATGACATTTTGCATCCCCCTGACGCAGACCGGTGCCGCCGAGATGCTGCAACACCCTCTGCTCATTGTCTCTACATACGGCTGATGACAATTCCGGCGCTGATGGGACTGTCAATCTGATTCCTTCTTGTTTCGCCGTCCACAGGGCTTGGCCTGTTACAAAATTTGACCGTTCCCAGACAATGACACAGTCATCAAGGTGAATTGAGCGGACTTTCTCCGTTTGTTGCGTCGGCTCTTATCCCCCGGGTGCGGGAAGAGGGCTTCTCACCTATGGATTTCAGCCGGCGCTCTTCGGTGATGATGCGGTTTACGCAACCTACTGGCCGGGCGGCGTGCCCACAGATGACTGGTACCCCGGGGACAAGCGGCAGGACATCTCCCATTTACGGGCCTGGATGGGCAACAACAGCCACACACTGACACCGGCACCTGCCGTCACCTATGGAAAAGATGCTTCACTGCCGGCAACTATCACGGTGGCCATAAGCCCCTGGCGCCCGGCCAGAACATTGCACAGGTACCGCAGATTCAATGCACCACTGTTGACAACAGCGTGATCTGGCACCTGCCCATCGCTGATGGCCAGCTACCGGTTGCTCTCTTCCTGGACCAATGTGAGGTACAATGGATACTGCCGCCAATCCCCGTCCTGACTGGACCAGGGGCAAAATCGTTGTATAACATCGCCATGCCTTTGAACCGGCAGGAGGACATGGAGGGCCCGTACGGCAGTCAGAGGGGTTTGTTCGCGATGATTTATGAAGAGCTGATCTCCGGCGATCATCTGCTGCCTGGTGTCGTGCGTGAGGTTGCCTCACTTGCAGTCAGCGAATGGTGCTGCCAGATACTCTGCGACGGACAATGGCGATGGCGTCGCAATACTACTCCAGGGAGTGAACGTGATGAATAGCCTGACCGGACTTCAAAGTACGTGGGCAGTGGTAATGTTGGTCGCGACAGGGGTGTCAGCAGTGCTGTACGGGGCACCCGCGCACGGTTACTATGCCGACAGTTCTGAGCGCCCCCGTCTGTTGTGTACGCCTGCGGAGCTCGATCAGGTGCGTGCGCGACTGCACAGCAGCTACGAGCAGATAGCCTACCAGCGCCTGCTGGAGAAATGTGACGCGTACCTGGACCCGGAATCTTCGCACTATGTCAACTGGCCCGAACGGGTGAACATGGTCCGGCACCAGGGCGGTGAGGTGAACTACTGGGAGACCCGGCCCGGTGCATGGATCCTGACCAAGCGCTACGAGGAATTGGCATGGGCGGGCGTGCTGTCAGGTGATGAAAAGTACATCGAGGGTGCCAAAAATATCGTAATGACGATAATCCGTGAGCGGGTGATTGACGGCATAGGGGGGAGCAACTACGGTCGCGACTATGGCGGGTGGCTCAGTCAACCGCTGGATGCCGGGCACTCGAGCCGGGCGCTGGCAGTTTTCTATGACCTGTTGTATGACCACCTGACCGAGCAGGAACGGCAGGAAATCCGCGAGTACATCGTGGACACCTATCTGGCATATCTTTACGAGTATATGCAATCAGTGCCCGATCGGCGTGACTACCCGGGGATTCTGGGGCACAACATGCATCTTATCGGAAACGCCGCGGGCGGGCTGTTGGCCCTTGCCGTCTATGGCGAGACCGGCCTGCCTGCGGAGCGGGAAGATGCGTGGGTCGAACTTTTCTTCGATGGAGTGCACAGGGGCCTGGAGATCGGCCTGGGCGAAGATGGGGGAGGGCTGGAGGGACCGGGATATGCCAGCGCCTCCCTGTACTACGGCTCGTTTCTCATCGAAGCGATGCGGCGTGCCGGCGGCCCTGATCTGTTGTCCGGCCAGTCGGGGCCCATCCAGCATTCGCCGTATTACTACCTGTACGAAATGCGTCCCAACGGACAGTACTTCAACAACATAAACGATGCAGGCTTTTCCGCGCACACGGTTTTTCTGCCCTTGTTTGCCTCGGTACTTGATGATCCGGCACTGACCTGGCTCTGGGACACCGTGGAGGGGCACCGCCATGACGACAGCAACGTTTTCGGCGACACGTGGAGGTCCTGGACGGCAGTGCTGCCGTACGTAATCCTGTGGCGGGGTCTCGCCCCTAACGCAATGTCACCCGACCAGTTGGACTTTCCGCTGAGCCGCCACTTCGCCCGGCGCGGCCTGGTGAGCATGCGCACCTCCTGGGAGCAAGACGGGGTACTGTTTTCGTTTCTCAGCGGCGGTCAGCCGGATCGCGGCCACAGCCAGTTTGACGCCAACCACTTCGCTCTGTACGCGGGCGACAGCATCCTGGCCTATGATCCCGGCTACGGAGCCAAAGGCACACAGAGCCACAACACGCTGTTATTTGACGGACAGGGACAGAGTGTCCGGTGCACAGAAGGTCGCATTAGCGCACATGAACCGGGCCATGAAGCCGCCTATGTCCGTGGCTCGGCGGGCGACCTGTACGACAACCCGGCGTTGCGGCTGTTCGACCGGCATGTGTATTTCGTCCGTGGCGAGCATGGCCCGTACGCCGTGATGTATGACGAGGTAGAGGCTAACGGCGAGGCGCACACTTACACCTGGCTGCTCAACATACCAGATTCGGCCAGCTTCGACCTGAGTGGCCAGACTCCGCTCGTGGTGGATGAGCCCAGTGGCTGGGAGATGCAGGTGACGTTGTTTGCCGCTGGCGAGCTGGAGTTTGGCGAAGGGACCAGTGAGTATCAACGCTCTCGCATCTCCGACGTGACCACAAATCAGCAACTGCGCGCCGAACTCACAACCGCCGAGCCGCCGGCGTTTCTTGCGTTGCTGCATCCGCGTCGCGCCGATGATGTCAGGCCACAGGTTGAGAGAGTGAGCGCTCATGCACTGCAGGTTACGTGGCCCGGGTACACCGACCTGGTGGCTTTCGGACCGGCGCAAACGGCTCAAGCATCCACTGACGATGTCGGTTTCGTGCGCACGCCGACCGAAGCCAGCCGCTGACATCCGGTGATCCACGGCAAAATAGCAATGACGCAACCGTCAGAAACGACATTGCCGGGGTTATTGAAAAGCTTATTGAATGTGCACAATGGTCATCGTGACAGTGATGACACCTGCGGGCTGCCCGGTTGGGCCCCCAGGTGTCTATCTCACCC
>JBKHJK010000285.1:0-4445 GCA_046538215.1 Armatimonadota bacterium | reverse complement strand
GACCTGGAATCTGCAGGTGTCGAGTACCTATGCCGACACACCGGTGACGCTTCGCTGGCCCGATCTGAGTCGCCTGCCGTCGGAGTTAAAACCGGTGCTGGTCAACCGCGACACCGGCCAGCGGCGATACATGCGGACCACTACCCATATTACGCTGCCGGCCGACTCCGAAGGTTGCCACGGCAATCTCGCAATCGAAATGAACAAAGACACCGGTGCCTCGCTGTCACTGACCGGCCTGTCGACGACGCAGACGGCAGCCGGTGCAGCCATCACCTATAACCTCTCAAAGCCTGCTACGGTCACAGCGAGAGTGAGAAATATCGCCGGACGCACTGTAGCGACAATTGCAGATGGGGCCGTCCAGCCTGCCGGAAATGGCAACATGGTCTGGAACCTCCAAAGCAGGACGGGGAGTCTGGTCCCCTCGGGCGTTTATCTCATCAGCGTGACCGCTTCCAGCGAGGACGGCCAGCAAACCAGCGTGGTCCGGACGCTTTCAGTCAGGCGCTGACAAAGGAACGGAGAAAGAAGCTGTATATGCACACGAAGGCGATGCTCAAATCAGGGGCCGTGGCGCTGGCGACGATCATCCTCACGATACTCATCGGAGGCTGTGGTGGTGTGGCTGATGATGTGCCGCAGGAGCCCCAGGCCGCCATTGTCGTTGTGGGGGTTATTGACAAAGAGACGCAGGATTTTTTGGATATCCCGGCGAGTGTGGTGCTCGGGGGTGTCCGTGGCACCGCGACGCCCAAAGAAGGCAGCGTGGTCATTCGGGACATCCCCTTCGGCACCGAGACGCCGCCCCGCCAGCCACTGTCGGTGAGCGCGAGGGGGTACAAAACCGTAACCCGGCAGGTCCAGCTTTCGGTCACCTCCGCCACGTTCGAAACCGTCGAGCTCGAGACCGTGGACCTCGAAAAGACGGGCATCGTCGGCGGATACGTCACTTCAGACGAGGGTGAACCGGTCACCATGGCACATGTGTCCTTTGAGTACGAACAGGTCGGTGGCGATACGGTGGTCGTGGACGGTTTCACCGACAAAGAAGGCTACTACATTATCGGCGGAATCCCCATCGGGCGGGTGACAGCAAACGCGTCCGCAGACGGCTACCTGAGCTACGGGGGAGTCGCCAACGTCGTGCAGGGGGCCGGGCAGGAGGAGCCACAGGAGCTCAATTTCGAGCTTATCACCGGAGAGACAAAGGTGACGGTGCGAGGGCGAGTGACAAATGTGATGACGACGAATCCCATCGAGGGCGCGGAAGTGACCATCGGTGACCGGCCGACCGTGACCACAAATGAGAACGGATCCTTCTCCATCCCCGAGGTGCTGGTTGGAGAGCAGAGGCTCACCGTGTCGGCTGACGGGTTTGACGAATACAATGAGCTTCTCAACGTCACACCGACGATGGATCCGCTGCTTGTACAGATGAACCCGGCCGCGCCCGACCCTCCCGGCGGGCCGTGGACAATCCGCGGAACCGTGACACTCGCAGGGAAGTCCGACAATGCCGGGGCGCAGGTGGAGGTTTTCGACACCATTGACGCGGTGGTGGCAGCCGAGACCGTGACGGATGCGGATGGTGAATACAGGGTCTTCGTCAGACCTGGCGAATACCGTATCACCGTCGAATATGAAGAACAATCCATCAGCCGCGATGTCACAGTGCCCGGCGGCGGCGCGAAAGTCTCCGGGATAGACTTCACACTCACTGTTGACTGACGGGATACGATGGAGGTTTTGCCGGGGGTATTGAGCAAAGAAACTATGTATGATACACTATTTCGGGATAACGAAATCGGTTCGGGAGGCTTCACCGGTGCGTCTGAAGCGAACAGTCTTTCTTTGTGCCCTTGTCATCAGCACCGCAATACTCGCCACCATGCTTGCAGGGTGTGGTGGTGGCGACGACGATCCAACTGTCGCCACACTGTACGGAAAAATAATCCACAATGGCACACATGAGCCTATGCGGGGAGTTCAGGTGGTCGCCGGGGGTAACGAAACCCGCACTGTCGCCGATGGCACCTGGGCACTCGTTTTGGACAACCGCGGCGGGACGACGGTACATGTGCTGTTCGAAGGGTATGAATCTGTCGAGCTTCAGGCTCCGGCGGGAGAAGGGAAGATCTATCTGGGCACCACAAGCCTGGTGCCACAGGTGCTGGACGGCAACGGCATCATCAAGGGCATCGTTGCCGATGCGGGCCGCCCGGTGGAAGGCGCCCACGTCTCAGTCGGTGAAATCCACGGTGTCACCGATGCGGAGGGAAAGTATATCCTGTATAACGTACCACAGGGCTCCCGTGATGTCACCGCCACAACCGGCGACAAATGGGGCACAAAGAACGTCCTGGTGGTTTCTCAGCGAACCGTCACAGCCGATATTGCCGTCTCCGACAATCCGCCAATCATACCCTTTTGATGCTCACAGACCCCACTCACACGCAGATACGATCATCCGGGGGCAGCAGGCGTCCGGAGGACGATAGGTGATAAACTGTTCCGGGCGGCATTTGCGGCCCGGATTTTTATTCCACGAAGAGGTCAGCGACAGCCGAAGTGAAAAAATACCTGGGTCTGACCATCGCCATCATCATTGTTATCCTGGGCGGAACCCTGGGCTATCTCTTCAGTGTCAGATACACAGCCCCCGACGAGGCACAGAGCCCGGCCACTTCAGAGGCCGAACCGTCATCACAGGGCGCGGCCGTCATCAGAGAATCAACCATCAGGCACACAGAAAAGGGCCGCATGGCGTGGAAGGTGAAGCTTGAGAACCTGACGCTGGAAAGTGGCGCCGGGGCCGTGGCCGCAGAGGAGGTCCGGGAAGCTCTCATCTACGACGAAAGCGGTAAGCCTGTGATGCGGCTCACTGCAAAACAGGTGTCGGGCAATACGCGAAGCCGCAATCTTGAACTGTCTGGTGATGTCCGGGCGGTGTCCGCCGAAGGGGCCGTGTTCGACAGCCAGCTCGTCAATTGGCGGCAGGGCGATATGAAGCTGGTCTCACCTGGGCCGGTGACCATGACCTCAAAAAACACCATCGTGCACGCACAGTCGTGTGAGTTCTTTGTGGACGACAACATCGTCAAATCCGAATCGAAGATACACATGACCATCGGCAAAAGCAGCTTCACCGGCACAAAACTGACGTACGACGTCAAATCTGAAAATTTCCAGCTCACCGGCGTGCAGGGCCTGTTTTATCCGGAGGAGCTCAAAGAAGAGATCGAGAGGTGAAATGGCCGTGAACAGAGGGGCGAAAGGTCTCGGGGCTGTCCTCGTCATTGCTGCACTTCTCGTCGCTGTTTCTTTGGTGGTGGCACAGGATGCGGCTACGGATGAGGCCGAAAAGGCAACTGCCGAGACCACTGAAGCCACCGGCCCGGGCGAAAAACCCGCGGAAAAGCAGCGGGATGAAGATGACGAGCGCGTCAGGCTGGAATGGGCCGATGAATTGTTCCACGACAAAGCGGCCAGCACCTATTATCTGACGGGCAACGTTCAGATGCTGCACAAGGGTGTCCGCATGTACGCCGATGAGGTGGAGTATTACGAGGATACCGACACCGCCAGAGCGACCGGACACCTGAAGGCGGTGGACCCCGAAGCGACCATCACAGGGGACCTCGTGGAAGCCGACTTTGACAAAAAGATCATCGTCGTGACCGGAAACGTCCGCATCGTCGCGCAGAAGCAGAAAGAGAAGAAAAAGAGCGACGAAAACCAGGCGGGCGATGAGCAAACAGGGGCGGCTGAAGCACAGGAAACGTCCGGGCCGCAGAAACAGGCCGGAAAGACACAAAACGGTGACGGCGAGCCGGACACTCTCGAAGGCTACGCACAAAAGCGCACCGTTATCACCTGCGATAAGGTCACATACTACTACGACGAGGATGTCAAGGAAGCTGTCGCCACCGGCAACGTGAAGGCCGTTCAGGAAGATAAGACGGTATGGGCGGAGGAGGCCGTGTACGAGCAGATTCCCGACATCATTACGCTCACCGGTCACGTTCGCTTCAAGCGTGACAATGGCGACGAAGGGCGGGCTCCGAAGGCCGTCATCGCCGTCGAAGAAGACTGGATCCGCGCCGAAAACGTCCGCGGCATCACCCTCCGCCGCAGTGAGGAAGAGCAAGGGCAGCAGGAATAGGGCGTTACGAGATCTCCACTCCGCAGGCCTTCCGGACCCGCGCAATCGTCTTTTGTGCGATGCTCCTGGCGCGTTCAGCGCCGTCCTTCAGCACTTCGACGACGTGGCCCATATCCTCCGCAAGCTCCGCCCGGCGCCGGCGTGCATCGGCGAAATGGTCCATAAAGCGACTGAAAACCTCTTTTTTCACATCACCGTATCCCAGGCCCCCCGTCCGGTATCGCTCCGCCATCGCCTCACGCTCCTCTTCATCGGCGAACAGCGAAAACAGCGCATAGAC
>JBKHJK010000284.1:0-4456 GCA_046538215.1 Armatimonadota bacterium | reverse complement strand
AGATCAACCTCCACGATCATCGCCCCGGACACCCCGTAGCGCTTCTCAAAGGGCTCGAGGTCAACGGCGGTTCCGGCCCCGCGGGGGAGAACGATGTTTGCAGGATGCTTGCCCTCGGCACGGCGCTTTTCATTCAGCGATGCGTCATCGAGGACTTCGCGGGTTCTTGCGACAAATTCATTGAGGATTTTGGCCGTCCGCCGGGCGGCTTCGTTGTCCTCGTAGCCTTCCAGCGGTTCGCTCTTCCAGTATTCCACACCCGGCACGTGAGGATCGGTGGGGGTGATGTGTTCGTCCAGGTTCTCGCCGCGCAGGACGAGTGCGGCGCGATGTGCCACGGATTCCTTGAAAAGGATCTGGACACCGTTTATCTCGGTGATCTCTTTATTGATAATTTCCCGGAGCTGGTCGGTGCCTGATTCGATGCGTCCAGCCCGGCGGCTCTGTATCACGCCGTTTTCGTCCACGGTCGCGAAATTGCACCGGAAGGCTACATCACCGGGTTTGACTTCCAGGCCGACGCCTTTGGCTTCAAACGGCCCTCTGCCCCGATAGTGCTTGAAAGGGTCATATCCCAGCATCGCCATGTGGCCGGTGTCGCTACCGACGCCGATGCCGGGAGATATCGGACTCATCATCCCGCAGGCGCCACCCGTAGCCATCTCGTCCAGAACCGGTGTGTTTGCGGCTTCGATTGTCGTCTGTCCACCCAGCGACTGCAGCGGTCGTCCGCCCATGCCGTCACCGAGGAAAATAAGCATCTTTGCTGTGCCAGCCATGATTATTGACTCCCTTGTCGTAATGGTCCAGTGGCATTCTACCGCGGGAGTCAGAAGAATTCAAGAAGGCACTCAGGCAGCATCGGCTGCAAATTTGTACCCCACACCGGGGACGGTGCGGATGTAAAAAGGCTCATCTCCCGCCGGCTCAATCTTGTTGCGAAGGCGGTTGATATGCACGTCGAGCGTACGAGTCTTGATGCTGTCGTCGTAACCCCAGATGTTCAACAGCAGCCACTCTGATGAGACCACCTCGCCAGGTCGCTTCGCCAGTGTCAGCAGAAGCTCGAACTCCTTGGGCGTCAGGTGAACGGTTTCTCCACGTACACTGACATCGTAATCCTGCGGCCGTATCGTCAGCTTCGTAAAATGCAGGGCCGGCGGCTGCTGTCCGGTGGCGCCCGTTCCATACGTCATCCTTAGCAGCATTTCCAGCCGGGCCATGAGCTCTGTGGGGCGAAACGGCTTGGCGATGAAATCGTCAGCACCCAGTTCCAGTGATACGATGCGGTCAATATCGCTGTCGCGGCTGCTGAGAATCATGACGGGAAGCGACGAATCCTGTCTCAACCGCCGGCATACATCAAAGCCATCCATGTCTGGCAACATCAGTTCCAGTACCATCAGCGCCGGGTCGTGACGGCCGGAGAAATCCAGCGCCTCCTGTCCGCACTCCGCACAAACGGGATGGAAATTGCGCTGCTGTATGAGCTTCTTGATCACGAGTCGGCTTGCGGCATCGGGGTCAACGATGAGTATTGAATACGGCACTGCAACTCGCCTCGGTCTCCCGGAGAATATAATTGATGCTCAATACTTCAGGCGGAAGACAAAGACGGAATTCAACTCCTTTGGCACATGCGCTTTGCTTCCACCCACCCAGTCTCTTTCAATATCGGCTGAATGGGGGGTGTGGCTTAGGAGGGCGAACGTAAACTTGTTGTTGCATGCGTGGGAAACCCGCGGCGCGCACTGTTGATAATCACCCGCCAGTATGGTTTACTGCCAATCGTGACGATTTCCACGCTCTGAAAGGTTTTATGAACCGGATCCGTGTCGGATACGTAGATCATGCGGTTGATGTCGGCGGCGGTGCACAGGAGATGCTCCTGGACATCCTCCGGTATTGCGACCACGAGGTCATCGAGCCGGTGCTTTTTGTTTCCGGCGAAGCACAGTGGCTGCGAGACATTGATCTGAGCGAGATCGAGTGCCACGAGGTCTTTCCGGCGGCGGATGAGCTGTACGACGTATCCCGGGATCAGGCCGGGCAAGTGAGCACGATGCTTCGTTCGGCGGTTCACTCAATCGGCCCTGTGCGAACTCTTCGCCACGCGTTCGCCACCAATGACATTGAGATCGTCCACACCAACACGCTGAAATGTCATGTGCTGGGGGGACTGGCGGCTCGACTGGCCGGGAAGCCCCTCGTGTGGGATCTGCGCGACATCCTTCCACCCGGACGCAGCCGGGCAATACTCGTCCAGATCGCCCGCCTGACGCACCCGCATATCGCTGCGATGTCTTCGGCGGTGGCCGAGACGATGGAGCGCTCCGGGGCTGACACGACGGTGGTGCCGGGTGCCCGCCCGATGGAGCGCTACGAACCGGTGGAGCCGGACCCGCAGCTTCGGCAGCAGCTTCACCTCCCCGCCGACGCCCACGTCGTTTCCATCATCGCCCGGCTTTCACCGTGGAAGGGGCACCGGGTGCTCCTGCGGGCCTTCAGGCAGGTGATACAGCAGAGGCCGAATGCCCATCTGCTGGTGGTCGGTGATCCCGGCTTCTGGGAGGCGCAATATGAGGATGATTTGAAAACACTCGCGGATCAGCTCGGCCTCGCCGATAATGTGCACTGGCTGGGCTTTCGCGAGGATATCCAGAAGCTGCTGGCTCTGACCGATGTCGTGGTACTGCCTTCGGAGAATGAGCCGTTCGGAATGGTGCTGGTGGAGGCGATGGCGGCGGAAAAGCCGGTGATCGCCACACGCGCCGCCGGGCCGCTGGAAATCGTCAAAGACGGCGAAACGGGCCTGCTGGTGGAAATCGGCGACGAAGATGAACTGGCGGGGGCGATAGAACGCCTTGTATCCGACACTGAGCTTGCGCGGAAGATGGGGGAGGCGGGACGCAAACGCGCCCTGGAGCATTTCGATATCAGCCGGCTTCTCAAGCAGCTTTATGACATCTATCGCCAACTGCATCGGGAGCAGTAAGTATTATCACTCTTGCAGCTTTTCTGGGGCTTTTACAACTCACCACGTCGTGACACCGGAACGAGGGAGCACAATGATTGATTTTCATGCGCACATGGGACGGTTGTACCGCGAGGATTATCCGGACAGGCACTACCTGACTGCAGAACAGCTCGTTGACCGCATGAACCGCGACGGTGTGGATATTTCGGTGCTTTTGCCGCTGGAAAGTCCTGAGGGAGGCTGGGGATACCTCATGACCGAGGAATGCGTGGCCGCCCGCGATCAGTTTCCCGACCGCCTGATCGCCTTCATGTGCATTGATCCCAGATACCCCTGTGTCGAAGAGCTTTTCGATGTGTGCGTAAATCAACACGGGTGCAAGGGGTTCGGCGAGCATGTGCCGGGGCTGCCCTTCGACCACGAACTGAACCACGTCATCTACCGGAAGTGCGCCGATTACAATATGCCCATAGATATCGAGATTGGGGGCGTGTGCACGGATGAGCCCGGCCTCCCGCGGCTGGAGGCGATGATGAAGGAATATCCCGACTGTATTTTTGTGGGCCACGGGCCGGGTTTTTGGGCGAATATCTCCGGCGATTACAACAATGAGGGTGGATATCCGTCGCATCCCATCGCTCCCGGTGGCGCACTGGACCGCCTGATGGCCGAATATGACAACCTCTACGCCGACCTGTCCGCCGGGTCCGGCTGGAATGCCATGAGCCGGGATCCGGAGTTCTTCGAAGGCTTCGTCCAGCGCAACTGGGAGCGGCTGATGTACGGAAGCGACATCTGCTGGGCCAGCCAGGAGATTCCCCAGGTGCAGTGGATGCACGAGCTGGATGTAAAGCCCGAAATCCATCATGCTATCGCTGAGGGCAATGCGCGACGCATTCTGAAGCTGGATGACGAATAAATAGACGCGACCGGGAGCACAGGTAGGGGCTCCGGGCCGGCCGACGATGCTGTCTTAGTGTGTCACTCCGACGTGTCTTTAGGTGTCAGGCCGTAATACTCGTACAGTTTCTGTTGATATTTGCGGCACATAGCGTATCTGCCGAAATGCACCAGATCACGGCTTACTTTCCCTTCAATGCCGCCGCGGCACGACGGCAGCAAAACAACAGATAGCTTCGTCAGCAGCGGATAGACCGCCGGAACACGGCATGGACGCAGGGATGAAGCTGACGGGTGGCGAAAAACTGTGATAGTGGGTCTGACAGGCGGTTCATAAGGTCACCGACAGCGTTTCGCTCGGTTATACGAATCGCCATTTCGTATTAGCCTTCGTGCAAAGGATGACAGCCGTGACTATTCTGCTTTTGCTGCTTTTTGCATCAGCGTCCGTAGCTGCGCCGATGAATTTGATAGACAATCCCGGTTTCGAAGCAGGGATGGCTTCATGGACCTCCGGCTTCGAGGTGGCGCCCGAAATTGACACCACAGAAGCACATTCCGGCAACGCCTCTGCAAAGA
>JBKHJK010000283.1:0-4461 GCA_046538215.1 Armatimonadota bacterium | reverse complement strand
TGAACTGATGATAGCATAGCCATTGCCGGGCAGATCACCATCCGGTGACTCGGGCGTAGCTGATTGCGTCCGCGCGAGCAGCTACGCTCGGGTCACGGCCCTTTGGGCCCCCTACAAATCCACGTTCCTGGGGAGGTCTATGCCACGGACTACCAGCTCCGCCTGCCAGTTTTCGGCGCCCTGGCCGGGGGAGGGGAAGTATGGGGTGGGGTCATGCTCATCGGCCATGAGCTGCTCGGCGCGGGCCACCACCGTCGGCAGCGTGTCGGCGAGGTCGCGCTCCTGGTCGGGGTCCTCCTCGGCCAGGTACACCTCCACCGGCTCATCGGGATGCGACCGGTAGGCGTAGTAATCGTCCAGCCGCACCGCCTGCTCATCCACCAGCTCCCAGTACATGAACTCATGCTCCGGCTGGTCGCTTTCGCCCTTCAGCGTCGGGGCGATGGAGAGGCCGTCGGTCTCATCGGGGGTTTCGGCTCCGGCGACATCGGCGGCGGTGGGGAGGAAGTCGTAGTACGCCCACGGCAGATCGCTGCTGCTGCCGGCTTCGATGACCCCCGGCCAGCGGGCGAGGGTGGGGACACGCAGCCCGCCCTGAAGCATCGTCCCCTTGGTCCCGCGATACGGGCCGCGGTGGTCGAAGAACTCATCCAGCGTTGGATCCTGGGTCGCCTTCTCCATGCTGTAGCCGTTGTCGGAGGTGAAAAAGAGCAGCGTGTTATCAGCGACACCGTACTCATCAAGCATATCCAGAAGCCGCCCGACCGCCGTGTCCATCCGCGTGACCATCGCCGCGTAAATCCTGTGCTCCTTCGGCCAGTCAAGGTCGGTGTATGGCGCCAGGTTTGGGACCTCCAGCGCAAGGTGCGGGATGGTGTAGGCCAGGTACATGAAAAACGCCTCTTCGTGATGTTCCGCCAGCCACTGTTCGGAGGCCTCCGTATAGACGTCGAAGGAATACCGGGCGGCATCCGGATCCTCCATGCCATTGGGCCTGATTTTGCCATCCACGTACTCATCGGGCGCCGTGTGGTCGTGGCCGATATGCTGGGGGAACTCGATTTTCTCGGTATTGCGCCACAGATACGGCGGGTAGTAGTTATGGGCCCTGCGCTGATTGAGGTATCCGCAGAAGTCGTCGAAGCCCATGTTTGTGGGCAATCCCGGCTGGTCCTGCACCGCCAGTCCCCATTTGCCGAACAGCCCTGTGGCGTATCCGGCGTCGTTGAGCACCTGCGCGACGGTGGTGTCATCGGGCTGCAGGCTGTGGCGGTATCCTCCGGGGACCATGTTATTGCGCACGGTGGCGTGGCCCTGGTGCAGCCCCTGCATGAGCGAGGACCGCGAGGGCGCACACAATGATGAGCCGCTATGGCAGCCCGTGAAGGTCATCCCCTCATCGGCGAGGCGGTCGAGGTTGGGGGTCTGTATCTTCTTTTGCCCGAAACATCCCATATCCGCCCAGCTCAAATCATCAGCCATAATCCAGATAATATTTGGTCTGTCCGCTGTGGTGCTCATTGTTTGATACTCCCCGTGTGACGCTGAAATGCTGCAAATCGCAATCATTCATTGCAGATACACTGAATCGTGTGTTATGTTGCCTCCTTCGCCCGCCTGAATCCTCCCCCGAACACGCCCGATCCTGCTCACCGGGATATTCACACCGAGGTGTGCGGAGAAAGTGGTGCGGTGAGCGGGTCATCGAGCCGTATGAACTGAAAAACGACGCCCCCGCAAATCAATGGAGGGCGCCGCCGTGTGAGCGCAGTGCAAATGGCGTCTCTTACTCCGTATTTTTGATGGTCTGCTCCATTGTGATGATTACGGCATCCTCGTCAGCCTCTTTGACCACCGCGATCGTTCGATTCATGCTCTCGGTTTGCGACTTGAGCACCAAAAGCTTTCTGCCGTCCCGGGTCATGGTGCTCTTATCAAAGTCCGGATATTCAGTCTCGTAAAACTCCGAAACCTTCTCGAAGCTGTCGTCGGTGCTGAACTCCACGGCCATGTATTCGCCGTCAGATTTGCTCTCGGTCATCACCTTCTGCTGCTTTGCTCCCGGATAGACGGCGATCTGCAGGTCGGAGATGTCGGCCTCCCCGGTGGTGGAGGCGGTGGTCTTCGTCCCATCCTCATCCTCTCCGGTCCATTCGGCGGACTTGCCGCCCTTTTTCACCTCGACCTTACCTTCAGGGGTCTCGATCGTCGTTTCGCCCTTCTCCTGCAGCTCCTTTGAGGCTCTGGTGGCCTCGGCGGCTTCTTTTGCGTCTTCAGCGGCCTGGCGGGCGCTGTCGGCAGCGTCTTTGGCCCGTCCACATCCTGCGATGATCACACTTATGACCAGGGCCGTGATTACTCCTGCGATGGTCAGTGTGCGCTTCATGTTATATTCCTCCGTGGGGTTTGGCGTCCCGACAGTCGTTGCCGGGTCTGGTTGGTACATCAGATGGTGGCGCGAGTAGTGATGCAGGGGCAAAAACAGCAGATTGCCCACCCACACCGTGCTACTGTACAAGAATAGGGGCATGGAAGGGGTGAATGCAAGCCGCCCGCGAAACCACGGAGACCGCGAAGAGGTCCGGGTTAGCAGTATTGTGCCGCCAGCGGGCCTGTGCCACGCACTCACACACCACCAAAGGGCATTGACTCGGGCTGGAAGCTGTCAATTGGATACAACTCAATTGCCACCTGAGCCGTGCAAACAACAACGCACGTCTCAGGCCGAGCCACGGGGAGTTTTCTGTGGTTTGCAAAACTCCAAAGGCCCTCCGAGCCACGGGGCTGTTTTGTGTGGTTTAGCAACAGTGTCTCATAAAAACTTTGCACCCACAGAAACGCGAATAAATGGCCCCCTGGGCCCTGCCTTACACCTTTGATTACGTGGCTCGGCCTGCGATTTGGTTGTTTGTCGTTACAAATCGCAGGTGGCGGCGTCGTTTGCCGCCAGCTTCCAGCCCGAGTCAGTCCCTTTCAGCGTCCCGAACACTTTTATGAGCCACTATTGTGTGGTTTGCAAAACTCCAAAGGCCCTCCGAGCCACGGGGAGTTTTCTGTGGTTTGCAAAACTCCAGATGCCACAGCCACGGCGCGGGCGACAGAATCACTGGAACACAGGCGGCGGCTGATACGTTTCACTATAAAGCACCTACCCGGATAAAACCGACGCATAACATGTTTTAGCTGTCCCTCTACCCGATACACGCGGCTGCGGCATATGTCTGTGAGATTGCAGTTTCTACGCCCCGGCAATCTCCCCGCTGCAGTTGTGTCTATGTCCATGAAAGGAAATTCCCAATGCGTAAAGTTTGGCCTGTCGTTGTTATTCTGACGTTGATCGTCTGCGCGCTGCCCGCAATTGCGCAGGATGAGGCACAGGCGGAGGCGCCGCTGGCGACGATCGAACAATTCAGTGATGCAACAGCGAAGATGATGAGACAGGAAGATACCTCTTTCGATTTCCAGAACGCCGTGTTGGTGCCACAGGACCGCGAGACACAGGTCCGCATTCAATCAGCGATGCTTTTGCTGCAGATGACCCTTGCAGTCTCGCCGGTTCCCGACCAGGCGAAGGAGATGACGGAGGATATGGCCGTGGTGGAAATGCGTCCCGAAACGATCCCCTTCGTGATGAGAAACGTGCAGGGCGAATGGAAAATAGACCTGGAGGCCACCGTTGACCGGCTTCCCGACAGGGTCCGGTCGGTGGTCGAGCCCAGCGATGAGATGATGGAGGCAGAGATGGAGCGCGGCGCCACCAACGCCTGCTACAACAACCTCAATCAGCTCGGGATCGCCGCACTGATGTATGCAAAAGACAATGACGGAGTACTTCCGGATGCCGACGAATGGATGGAGCAGGTGGCAAAGTATCTGGAGGATGAATCCGTGCTGAAATGCCCCGCGGCCGACGAGGATTACGCATACGCGATGAACGAAAATCTCGATGGCATGAACGTCAATGAGATCGAGAGTCCCGCAACCACAGTCCTGTTTTTCGAATCCACACAGGATGCGCGTAATGCTTCAGGGACCGGGGCCTCAGTTCCGAGTCCCCCGCGCCATTCGGTGGGCAACGGTTTCGCCTTTGCCAATGGTCGGGCGAAGTTCCAGGAGGAGACGCCAAACTTCGACCCAACTGTAGAGGCGCCGGCGCAGGAGGGCAATCAGCAGGTCCCTCCACCCACGCGGGCAGAGTAGGGCTTACAACCCGACAGGGACAAAGCGTTCGGCCGATGTGGCACAATCGCGGATCCCGGACTGTAAAAAACCAGCCCGGGTGATGGCGAAAACCCGGCTTTACGGGGGCTGATTGCGATGGAGAATCAGCCCCCGCGTCTTTTATAGCCCCCGCATACCTCGCCGCGGCCGTATCGAATGACGTAATAGTGGCTCATAAAACCCGCAGACGCCATCAAAGGGCATTGACTCGGGCGTAGCTGATTGCAGGTGCAATCAGCA
>JBKHJK010000282.1:0-4473 GCA_046538215.1 Armatimonadota bacterium | reverse complement strand
GGGTTCGCCGAAAGATAGATTCTCTGAAAGATCGCGAGAGGGCGACGTTCGCTCATTCTTTTTTATGAACGCAACAAAATACTGGCAGGTGATGCGCTTTTTTGTGCTTAAATAGACATGTACAATACAGCGCGGGAATATCTGTCCACTGGGGGCGTTTTTGTGTTCGAGCAAAGCGGGGGGTTACTGGAGGAGAAAGTTGCCATTGTTACTGGAGGGGCATCCGGTATCGGCAGAGCGACGGCCGAGCTGTTTGCCCGACACGGCGCCCGCGTACTGATTGTGGATCGTGATGAAGACGCCAGCGAAGCGGCGGTTACGAACCTTCGTGATGAGGGGATAGCAGGAGATGTGGACTGGCTGGTGCATGATATTTCGGAAGAGGGCGCTCCCGAAGAGATTGTTGGACACGCCGCTGATTTTTTTGGGGCGGTGGATATCCTCTTCAACAACGCCGGTGTCCACGGTTCGGGTGCGTCGCTGCAGGAGAAGATGAGCGACTGCCTGCAAGTCAACCTTCAGGCGGCATACGCTTTTTGTATTGCAGCATACAGGCGCATGCGTGAGACGGGCGGGTCCATTATCAACAACGCCTCCGTCTCAGGCCCGCTGGTCGGATTCGCCTCCCCGCACTATGATGCGTCCAAGGCGGGTCTGGTGGGGCTCACGCGGCATCTTGCGAGCCAGTGGGGAAGAGACAATGTCCGGGTCAACGCCATCTGCCCCGGCTTCATCCAGACACCGTTCATCGGCCCGAAATGGACAGAAAACCGGCTTGACATGCTCAAAGACGACATTGCGCTGGGAAGACTGGGCACTCCGGAAGAAATTGCTCAGGTGGCGCTGTTTTTGGCGAGCGAGGCTTCCAGCTACATCACCGGTGCCGCCATTCCCGTGGACGGCGGCTGGACGATTCATTTCCACAAGTATTAGCCCCCCACGGAGTATCGAAAAGGTCCGATACGCCCGCCGTCTCAGAAGTCCTCCGGCCTCAGCTCAGAAGTCCCTGGATGATGAGGTCCTCGGCCTCATCCTCTGAAAGCCCCCGTGACAGTAGCGTCTGAAGCTGCTTGCTGTCCACGCTCCCAATGGCAGCCTCATGAGTCACATGCGCCTGCGGATGCCTCACCTCCACGATCGGCACGGCCCTGGCCACGCCGTCGTCCTGGATAATCTCTCGACAATCCACGTGTCCCCGCGCTCTGGCGGCGGTGGCTGTCAGCTTGTTATAGATGTCCGCCTCCGCGCTGTCACGGACTGCGATGCGGGTATTGAGGACGCCGACAGCGCCCTCACCGATAAGATGCCCGGTTTCGCTGATCTTTATCCGGTCATCGCCACTGCCGTTGACTTTAGCCGTCATTTCCATCACGCTGTCGGCTTCGCAGGTGGTTTCATAGTCAATTTCCAGCACTCCCACGCGGCCCTGGATGAGTTCGAAATCCGTCTGCAGCCGCGCACCCTCACCCAGATGTACCTCGGCTTTTGGTACGACTTTGAGACCGCCGTCGGGGCTGTGAATATGCATCTCTTCGTAGATATATTCGGCTCCGGCGCCCACCCGGATCTGTGCATCCATCAGGTGCTGGATGTCAACGGCGTTGGGAAACACGCAGTGGGCGAGGACGGGCAGACGGGCCTCCGGCTCAACCTCGATATCGAGGACTATGCGCTGGATGCCCGTGTCCGGTGTCATGCCGAAGCACATGTGAACGGGTTTGGTAATCACCACACCCTCGTCCATGACGATTTTTACGTCAACACCGTCCTCAATCTGCTTTGTCTCGACATTCAGGCCCGGGACAAGATTCGTATTCACCACCTCGTCGTGGTTAATGACCAGGTGAGCCACGTCCGGGTCCTTGATCTGCGAATGCAGGTCTGCGGCATCAAGTATCGCGTTTATGTCCATCTTAGCCTCCGTTGGCATCGGGTTCGTTTTTGTGGTCGCAGGGGATGCACTTGTCCTTGAAATAGTGGCCGATTTTGTCGGTGGAGCCCTTGTCAATCAACTTGCCACAGCAGATGAGGAATGCGTGCTCGGCCTGTTCAAGGACGGCCAGGCTGTGGGTAATCAACATCACCGTCACGCCCTTGTGCCGCAGCGTCTTAATCGCCTCGAAGATATTCTCCAGGGAGGCGACATCAATGCCTGAATCGGGTTCATCGAGAATGACCAGCTTCGGCTGCATGGCGAGGATGGAGGCCAGTTCCACCTTCTTGCGCTCACCGCCACTGAGGGTGGTGTCAACTGCGCGCTGCCTGTACTCATCCGGGTCAAGCCCCACCATATCCAGGTACCTGTCAATATCTCCATTTTCCGGGCCTGCTGATGCCCTCAGAAATGTCTCCACGGTAAGGCCCTCGTAGCGTGCCGGCTCCTGCCATCCCAGCGTCATGCCCAGCCTTGCCCGCTCGGTCACGGGCATGTCATTGATACGCCGGCCGTCGAAGAAAATGTCGCCTGCAATGTCCCGGTAGCCCTCCAGTCCGACAACAGTATAGGCGAGGGTTGATTTCCCCGCGCCGTTGGGGCCAATGACAGCGTGGACGTGCCCCGCCCACAAATCCAGCGTCAAATCATCCAGAATGGGGGTATCGTCCAGTTTCAGGGTAACATTGTGTAGCTCAAGTAATCCCATGATCTCCTCCACACATCGGGATTTGACTGATAGAGTTACTCGCCTTGTGAGACATTATTGGCGCGAAAAAAGGTCAATACGCGCTTTTTTAAGAAGAAATTGAACACGGCTGCCGCTGCCACGTCTGCTGTACAGTGTAGCACAGCGAGCGGGGGGCGGAGTGGGTCTGGCGCAGATTCTGGCAACTCAGGCACATTCAGACAAAGAGATAGTAAACGATATATCAGTCGATTCGTCAATAAACATATCATTTGCTGAAAGCAGTATTGAGCAAATCGTAATTCAGGGGATGACACAATGTCGCAGGCAGAGATTCTAACGGAAGAACCACAACTGCGTCCGGGTGACCACTGCTGCTGGCTGTACGAGACCGCCGAACAGCACAAAAGGTTTCTTACCCGGTATATCAGGGAGGGCCTCGCACTGGGCCAGAAAGTCGTCTGTACGGTACCCTGCGATGGTCCGTGTATTGTTGACGAGTATCTCGCAGAAGTGGGCGTGGATGTTGACCCGTATAAAGAGACCCACCAACTCGAGCTGCCCACGCCCGAGATGCTATACCTGCCTGACGGCGTTTTCGATCCCGATCACGTCGTGGAGACCATTCTCGACCTCACGGAAAAGGCTCTCGACGAAGGGTTTACCGGCCTGCGCGGCACAGGCGACATGAGCTGGGCCATGGATGATGTTCCTGGCCACGAGCGGCTGATGGAGTACGAGTGCATGCTGAACTCACTCGTCGCCGACGCACCCGTCACCGCCATGTGCCAGTACAACCAGAACGAGTTTTCTCCCGGAGACCTTCTGGAAGTCATTGGCGCTCATCCGAAGGTCATTTATGGAGACAATATCCACGAAAACTTCTACTTCGGCAAGGTGAGCAACATTCTTGCAGCCGATCCTGTCGAAGCCGCTCTCATGCAGCGGATGAACAGCCTCCTTGAGCGCACACGCTACACGCAACGTGCGGACCGCAACAGCGACCTCATTGCAGCGGTCATCAACGCTGTCACCGTTCCGCTCATGGTGGCCGACCGGGAGGGGCACGTTTTCGAGTTCAACTACGCCTTCCGGCAATCCCTGGGAGTTATGGCAAACGGTGACGACATCCGTCTCTCCGACCTCGCTGAAGATGCGAACCATGCCGCGAAGCTCGAAAAGGCGATTGCCCAGATGACCCCCGCAGATCTGCCCGACACCTTCGTCGCCGGATTCAGATCCATCTGCAACAAAGACGTCAGGTACCAGTGCACACCTCGGGCGATCCTCGACGACGGCGAAGAGCTCGCCTACATCGTGGTCACAGCGAGGCCAATCGAAGAGCAACAGTAGTCCGATATGCGCAGATAAACAGGGGCAACCCTTCTGTTGCCCCACAGCGCAGAATGTCCCCGTGGCTCGGCCCTGGATGGTCAGGGGCAGCTATTTCAGCAGACCTACGACCTTCGTGCCACCTCACCTTTGCTGGGTGCAACCCCGATCGCCAGGCATTTCAGGGTCTATTCGCCCACCAACGACCGATGATTGCCTCCATCTTAATCCAACCACCCACACCACACCAATGCCTGTCAAAACTCGCCCCAAACACCAGCAAACCGAAGGCTCATGAATAATGGAGGCTAAACACGTACGATTGTTGTTTATCCCACAGCTTCCAGCCCGAGTCACGCCCATTCTTTTCTGTTCATGGTTCTCATGCCAATCATTCTTCCATCAAATGCATAGTGCCCTTCTCTATACGCATCGCTCTTCGTCTGTTGGTTTGTTATCAAGGGCCGGGCAAGGACAATAAAGTGGTGATAGAGAAATAGCTCCCATATCCGGCCATTCC
>JBKHJK010000281.1:0-4490 GCA_046538215.1 Armatimonadota bacterium | reverse complement strand
CTCTGTGGCTTCGTGTTGAAAATGGCTGGCCGCGCGGGCTGGCGATGGGCCTGGCGACATCGGTTGTGACACTCGCCCTGGCAAACATTTTCACCGGCCTTTTCGTCAGAGGAGGTGGATTGATATGGGCGCTGCTTTTTGCGATAATAACACTGGTCACGCAGGGTGTGCTGCAACGCACCGAATAGACATCTCAGGAAACCTGTGGCCGGCATCACACAATGGGAGTTTGATCACCGCTATGAGAACACGCAGTCTGTGGACACTGCTCTTCGTCGTCGTGTGTCTGTGCGTCGCAGCACAGGCCTTTGCCACAAAAATCGTCGTGGAAGCCGAACATTTCTACGAGATCAAGGCCTCAATGTCGAAGGCGAGCAGCCAGGTTGCGTCCGGCAACGCGTATGTCCACATCCCGCTGCAGCGCCCGCACGGAACCGAAGAGGGCGCTCCGAGCGATACGGGGTATGCCAAGTACCGGGTGAAAATCCCCGCCAGTGGCACCTACAAGCTGTGGGGACGCGCTCACTGGTATGACGGCTGTGGAAACTCGTTCTTTCTCAAGGTTGATGACAAGCCGGCCGTGGTATTTGGCAATGACGGCACTTACCAGCGATGGCACTGGGTTCCCGGTGTGCGGCTGAACCTGTCGGCCGGTGTGCATACTTTTGTCTTCCAGAATCGCGAGGACGGCGCCAAGCTCGACCAGTTCCTCCTCACCACCAGCACCCGCTACGTTCCCGTCCGAGCCGAACAGGAAACCAGCCAGTACGTCATTCGAAAGAACACAGAGTGAAATAATTCTGAGTGCGTGACCCGATTGGCAATACTCCGGGCGAGTTGCGTGCAGGGCGAATACGAACGAAAAGACCTGTCGGTTGTGGAGTGTGAAGCTTTGACAAAGGCGTCAGGAACCCTCAGCGCGCTGCTGCCGGGTCTTCTGGCAGTGGCGCTTTTGTTTACAGCAGCAACGGTTATCACCGCCGCGCCAGCCGACGATCTGGAGATGCTTGAGGCCCCGGTGGAGGGCAGCTTCGCCATCGTGGGTGATGTCAAGACGGCGGACATCGCCGACCTGCAGGCCAAAATTGTCTTCAATCTCCAGGAATCCGGCGACTGCTATACGCTGAATATCACCGGCGGCAGGGCCAAATTCTACAGGGTCAACGGCGACGAAACGACCCATATCGGCACTGTGGGCGTCCTGACGGAGCCGGAGAATGAACAAACCCCCATCCCCCTTACGCTTCAGCGCCGCGACTGGCGCATGACACTGGTGTGGGGAGATACCGTAGTCGCCCGCGCCTACGACAGTCACTTTCATGACGGTGAGTGTGGCATAAGCATCACCAACGGCGAGTTTGTGGATCCAATGATCCAGCCGGTCGGCGATATTTTCGTGTCAGATGACTTCGTGCGGGAGGAAGGCGGTGTGGACGCCTGGGAGCCACTCAGCGGCGAATGGAAACAGCAGCCCCTTCGCACCGACGACCAGGCCGGCCGCCAGGATGCGGATAAATCCGCAAATGCCTTCTCGTATTTCGGAACCGCCACCGACGACGCTCCCGCAATCTCCGTCACAGGCTACTGGTTCTGGGACGTGTACAGCGTGCAGACGGCGCTACAGCCGCTGGATGACAGCCCCGTCGGCCTCGTGATCTATAACCAGGATGCCGACAACTATATCGCAGTACGCTGGTCCGGCCGCCGCCACCCTGACGGCGGGTGCCTGGAGATCGTCGTCGTCAGCGACAGCGAAGAGAATGTCATCGCCCAATCCCCGGGCGGCTTCGATGCAGGGCAGTGGTACGCTCTGCGAACTGTGGTGTCAGAAGGGCGAATCCACGTGTGGGTTGATGACGAGATGCGCCTTTTCGCCACCACGGACGCCTTCGGCCAGGGAAGTGTCGGGCTCTATTCGGAAAGCTCCGAGGGATGCTTTTTTGACGATGTCGTATGCGGCCCGTGGGAGCTTTTCGTCGAAGATTTTGACACTCCCGTCCCCGGCAAATGGTCAACGCTTGCGGGTGAATTTCAGTATGCCGACGGCACAATACAATCGGCGGCCAATTCCGACTGCATCGCCGTTACGGGCCGCACCGGCTGGGAAAACTACGAATACTCCACGAATGTGTACCAAGCAAACGACGCCGCAGCCGGTCTTATTGTCGGCTACGAGGACCCGCAGAACTATTGCATCCTCCAGTGGTCGGAAAACCGTGCCGGGAAGCCCGGAGATGCCAGAATCATCAGAGTGAATGACGGTGACCCAGAGACGCTGGCAGAGGGCCATACGACGGTGCCGCAGAAGCCGTGGCACCGGGCCAGCGCGCGCCTTCAGGACGGGCTTTTGCGGCTCAGGATTGACGGTGTTGTCCAACTCGAGGCCCTCGCTCTGAACCTGCACTCCGGCGCGGTGGGGTTATTCAGCTCCGGGGCGGCCGGTGTACAGTTTGACAGCGCCGCTCTGGAGGTCCTGCCCCCAGCACGCAGCAGCAGGATTCTCCAGGAATTCACCGACACCTCACAGCACTTTGAGATGGCGGAATGGGCCAGTACCCGTGCACCGTGGGTGAAGCCCGATGAAGATAAGGACATCTGGTGGACGAAGGGCGAGTATTTCGGCGATCACGCGCTGGAATTCAAGCTGTCGGACATCGGCAAAAAGTCAGGCGAAATGACCCTCATTATGGGCGCCCGGGAACCGGGAGATACCGACGCGCCGCGGCTGAAGATCACCATGGACAAAGACAGCAAATCACTGGACCTGGTTCTGATGCGCGAGGACAGGGTGCTGGCGAAGGGCGGGGCAGAAAGTGACGGCGAAGAGGCCGGCCTGACCCTGCAGAGACGGAGCAAGTGGATGATCGTTTATCTGGACGACAACCCTGTGCTGCACGCTGATCTGACCGCGCAGGGCGAGCCCGCCGAAACAGATACGGACGCCGAAAGCAGTGAGTAGCCGGGCACTTTTGCGCAATCCTTCTTAGCAGGTGTCAATACGCATGAACAAGCGGCGATATAGCGGAATGAAGCGCGTACCATGCATCGTCCTGGCGGTGATGCTGCTGTCGGCTCCTGTCCTGGCGGCATCAATTGAGTCAGCGCTGGAAACCTTCCGCGAGGGCTATTATGAACAGGCGGCGCGTCAACTTAAGACGATCATTGAGCAAGACCCGGGTAATTTGAGCGCGATCTACTGGCTCGCCCGCTCAAAGCTGGCAACAGGCGCTGCTGTCTCGGCTGAACAGCATCTCCGGGAGGTCCTCCGGCATAAGCCCGAATCCGTCGAATCGCGCTACTGGCTCGGAGAGGCACTGGCGGCACAGGGGCGCCGCGACGAGGCCATCCAAACGTTCAACGACATTCTCGACCAGGCTCCCTCGTACACCGCCGCACAGGGAGCCCTCGAACGTCTGGAAGCACTGCCGGCCAACATGGATTCTTTTAACGCCGGCGGTTTCTCCGGATTTACTGCATCGGGAATCAGCACGGATGTCAACACCGCGGAACTTCTATCTCGCAATGTCTATGATTACACCTTCTCACAGGCTCCGACGGACTGGCTGATGCGCTCCGGTGAGTGGAACGCCACGAACCGCTGGACCTGCTCGCCGCAGTGGTCTTGGTTCGGCGGCTACGAACCGGACGGCATCGCCGCGATGTGGAACAAGCGGGAGTTCGTGGGCGATATCGTCGTGGACATGTACGCAGCCTTCAAGATGCGCCTGCACCGCTCACCGAATTACCTCCCTCCCAACGACATCAATATCACCATCTGCGGAGACGGGGCCAATCCCGACAGCGGCTACAGCTTCATCATCGGCGGTTACGGCAACACCACCACGATGATTATGAAGGGCGACCGGATACTGGCGCAAACCTCCGATCCCGAAGCGCTGTGGCCGATCACCGAAGACGGGCAGCCTCCGACCTATGAGTGGCATCGAAAATGGTGGGGTCTCCGCGTCCGCAAGAGCGGCAATAAACTGCAGTTTTACATGGATAACAAGCTTGTGCTGGAGGCAGAGGACGACCGGCCGCTGCAGAAAGGCCATGTGGGCATCTGGGTCCTGAACAGGGACATGATCACCCCGCGTATTAAAATATACTACGAAGACGAACAGCGCGTCAGGTCACCCATACCGGCCGAGCCTGTGGTACACCCGCCGGACGAGACGTCTCCGATCACCGTGACGAGCAAATCCCACCGCTCCATTCAGAACGATTTCGAGAATGCACCGGGATCGTTCGAATCACGCGATGACGACCAGGGCGCATTGCTGGCGCTGGAGGACCGTGACAGCGATGGAAAGTGTTTGAAGCTGGTGAACCGCGCGGCCGGGGGAAGCTTCGGCGCATCCATTCATAAGCCCACCTTCGATGCCAGGGAGCTGTCCCATCTCAGCTTCGATTACAGGATTCCTCCGGACTGTCGGGTGAATTTCTATCTCACTCATGCCCGTAGTTTTATTCAGCAATATACGAAACAG
>JBKHJK010000280.1:0-4494 GCA_046538215.1 Armatimonadota bacterium | reverse complement strand
GCTATGTAGAACACGCCGATGAATACCAGCACCCAGACAGTCGACCACCTCGCGGCGGACGCATTGGGATTAGTGTAGAATCTGGCCAGGATATGCGGCAGGCCCGCCGTCCCGCATACCAGCGCGACCAGCAGCGAGATACTGCCGAAGAGGTTCCACTTCTGGAAGGGCGACACCCAGCCCCGCAGGTCGCCTAAGCGCGCCTCCTCTCCCTCGGTAAAAGCCGGCGTGCCCACGACGGTGCTGGGCTGCTCGGCCTCTGCTTCAATCGCCGGGCCCCCCTGATAGGCATGCATGAGCAGTTCGGAGTAGCCGTAACGCGGCATCAGCACGAACAGTGGCAGGATCATGGCGGTGATCATGATCCAGAACTGTGCCATCTGAGCGACGGTGACGCCCGTCATCCCGCCAAACGCCACGTACAGGGTGATAACACCGCCGAGCGCGATGACGCCCCAGACCCAGGGAATGCCGATAATGACCTCCATCAGCGTTCCCACACCGACCATCTGGGCGATGATGTACAACGCGGAGATGACACACGTCCACGCGATACCGGCGTGGCGGAGACGATCGGAGTCAAATCGTCCGCAACAGAAGTCGGGGATAGTGTACTCGCCGAAGCGGCGAAGGGGGCTGGCGATGAACAACAACAGCAGAATGTATCCGGCCGCAAAGCCGGTCGCGTACCACACCCCGTCAAAGCCGTTTGCCCATACGAAGGCGGGGACCCCCAGAAATGAGGCGGCTGACAGGTAATTGGACGAGATGGCCGAGGCATTGGTGAACACTCCGACTGAGCGGCCTGCGACCCAGTAATCTGCAAGTGTGTCCGTGCGACGCGCGGCACTCAATCCCAGATACATCGTCAGAGCAAGCACCGCAATAGCGGCAATAAGTGGCAGCAGCGCAATCTCAGATCCCATTGGCAAGCTCCTCCTCCCAGCGGTTCGAGAACGTGACATACACAAGCGCCATGATCCAAAACTCCACGTGGAAGATGATCCCAACAAGGAGCCATGTAAATGGGATCCCCATCACCGGTCTCAGCATGCTTTCAGTGAACGCGTAGTTCAGAAACGGCACGCTGAAGATGCTGATGAGAAATATGACGGCCAGCAGTGCGCTGAGACGCAACTGTCTGGCCTGCATCTGCTCGTAGGTCATGTAACTTCCCCTTCCTTTGGTCGTCTTTATGGCGGCCAAGTCAATACTTATTGAACAAACACAAAGACCATACCTCCCCAACCTCTGTATAAAAGATGAATAGTCTCTATGAAATAGCACAGAGCTGCCGTGTGCATCCCGAACGTGGTTGCGGATAAGCAAACAACGAAGGCAGGGTCACAACACGGCTGACGGTCTGCGGAATCCGTAAACGTGGAAGAAATGTTTAGCAGGTATAGCGAGAACTGAGGCGAATTTGTTATGCCAAATGATCCTGCGGCCGACGCGGCCCCACTGTCGTCCTGGAGGCGACCCTTTGATGACACGCTTACAGTCTCTGCACGCTCTTTGTTGCTGGCTGCTGTGCGCGGTACCCCTCCTGGCGCAGGGACAGGCGACGGTGTTGGATCCCATCTCTCCAATCGATATTGATCCCCTGAACAAACGGCCGGTCATAGCAGCGGACGGACAGGGCAACCTCATGGTGGTCTTCTGGGGCAAACGTGACGGGGAGTATGTGCTGTGGTCGCTGCACAATTCCGGCGGTGCGTGGTTGGACGCGCAAGTGCCGCTTCCTTCCGGCGACCAACGCTGGTACTTCTTCGACATCTACGACCTCGCAGGACGGAATGGGCAGTTCGCACTGCTGCTGAAGAACGGGGGCCACGAGTATTATGCGCTGTGGTCGGGAGGCTCCTGGACCAGGCCGGTCGCATTTGCTGATGACATGGACCATCCGCGCGAGCTTGGCTTCGATGCTTCGGGGCAACTGGTCGCCTGGGACCCCGGCGCCTCTTCATATTTCTCGCGGCTCACGGGTGGCACGTGGCAGACCATCAAGCTTCCGCAGCGTCATGAGACCCATTACAGCTCCTGCCCGCCAAACCGCCTGCTTCTCGGCCGAACGGGGGCCCTGCACCTGCTGGGCGAGACCCAGCGGAAAGTTTTGCTGGTGGGCTCATGTCCCTCCGCCGCGGACCCGATGGAGACGTCATCGTGGGTGTATCAGCCGCCCGGCTATGACCCCGAGCACACCGGTGGGGCAACCCATGATAAACACGCACCCGGGTATGCGCTGGACTGGCCGCGACAGACATTGTGGATGGCGTGGGAGGGGGTGGGCCCGGAGGACGGAGGCAAAATCTTCGTCGCTCACGCACCCGTCGGCACCCACTCGGAGGCGGGCTGGACTCCGTGGAAGATTACACTCCCGGACGGTGACATCCACGAACATTACATCGTCTCCAGCGGTGCCGGTGCCGTCGGTGTTGCATACAGGGCCAAGGTGAATAACAACGATGAGCTGTACTTCCGCTGGCTGCTGCCGACGGGGCTTGGACAGCAGCTTGCGATCGTGCGCCCCGGCTCGCAGACCGAAGCCGCCATGTTCAGCACACTTTACAATAACACACTCGCCCTTGCCGCAGCCCCCGAGGGCACGGCTCATCTCGTGATCAAGGGCCGGAAACGCGGTGAATACCCCGAAAATGCAGATCGCATCTACTACTCGCGGATCACCGGCGGCGCGGTGCTGCACAACGAACCCGACGTGCGGGGCGGGGTGACACAGATCACCGGCGCAGACACGGCTGATCAGCAGGCTGGTGACCAGCAGACGGACTGGCAGCAGCAGGGCGGCAAGCCCGATCTGCAGCCGACCGTGGCGCTCGAGGAAAACTATGCCTATCAGCGAGACGGGCAGACGGTTTATCGCATTCGACAGCAGTACTCCTACCTCCGGCCCAAGATCGCGATTCAGAACCTTGCATCGCAGTACTTCGGTGACGTGGAGGTGGACGTGACGATTGATGGGGTCACAGTCCACTATGTGGCTCACGACGAATCCGGGCACATGCGGCCAATGATCGAGCGCGATGACGAGCTCGACATCACGCTGCGGATGCCGCGGCTTAAGTACGATAACAAACACCAGGAAGGATGGGAGCCGCCGGTACTCACGCTTGCCGACCGCCAGCAGGGCCCGCTGGTGACCATGCACGCGCCACTGGGGCGCAAAAGCATCCGCGTCGTCGTTGATCCGAATAACAAGATTGACGAGGTGAATGAAAACAATAACGTCGCAGAGCTTGAGTATGAGCTCTCCGGCGCTCGTGATCGCGAGGATCAGCTGCGTCTGAAAGCGATTGGCGGCAACACACTGATCACCGGTTATAACGACCTGGCGATTCGCAACTGCACGCTCTTCGCAAACACGCCCATCGCCGCTCCGGGGCTGATCCAGGCACCGGCAACGCTTCGGATGATCGTGGGAAATCCCCGTGGTGCAAGCTTCTTTGAAGACGTGCAGGTGGCAGTACTCATCAATGGCGAGGAAATCACACGGCAGCAGATCGCGCTGATCAACGGCGAATACCGGCTGCATAATTCCGAGGTCGAAGCCTTCGGGTGGGCGGGCGAAAAGGAGCGGCGCGGCCCGGACATACGGGGCGGTTTCCTTGAGATACCGGTGGATCTGACCGAGGTGCATGTCGGTGCACATACCGTGACTGTTGTCATTGATCCGGAGGACACCCTTGCCGATCTGCAGCGCGACAATAACTCCGTGACTTTCCCGTTGCGCGTACGCGAGCGGGGTGGCGAGGTGCAGGTAACAGTCCGGGACGCAGACACCGGCCGCGGAGTGTCGCTTGCGCACGTGCTGCTGAAGAATCTCTACTTCTCGCGCACCGACCGTGACGGGCTTCTGACCATCCCCGACGTACCCGCAGGGCAATATGACGCGCGCGACCTGTGGTGCAATCGGCCCTACCCCGATCCGCGCTACGCCGGGCGTCCCGCCGACGGCGCATTCACCGTCCGCAACGACGAAAGCATACAGGTCACAGCTTCACTCGAACAGCCCGTGGACGTCTTCGTAGAGCTTTCGGACGCGGAGACCGGAGGCGGGCTTGACGCCCCACCGAGCGCGCAACTGACATGGGCGGGCACAACCCCGTGGGGATCGAGTGATTCTGGGGAGAAAGTGGGGTGGCGCCAGGGAGGATCGCGACTCCTGTTCCCCGACTGCCGCCCCGGTTCGTGCACTGTGACCGCCGACGCGTACGCGTACGAACCGGCTACTCTGGAGGCGGATGTACATCGTGATGCAAAAGGGGAGTGTCATCTCCAGGTGTCCCTCAACCGATCACCCCGCGGGACGGTGGCGGTGACGGTCAGCGACCACAACGACAGAGCGGTCCGGGGGGCCTGGGTGTCGCTGCAAAACGCTCCCCGGGGCGCAGCGACCGACAACAATGGCGTCGCGACGATTCCGGAGGTCGAGGCCGGGCGTTCCTACACGGCGATCGTATCTGCGGAGGACTATAC
>JBKHJK010000279.1:0-4499 GCA_046538215.1 Armatimonadota bacterium | reverse complement strand
GTTAACGCCGCTGCGGGGGAATTTGACTACGACAATCCGACGCCGGTGGTATGGCAACTCGCGAATATCCTGCACGATATTGACGGCCAGCGCCGGGATGACAACCGGGATGTCGGTTGTGACGAGGTTCGCGACACTGACATCCACCATCGCCCCCTCACCGCCGCAGATGTCGGGCCGGAGTGGATGACTGACGGGGAGATTTGATAGGATTCATACGCACAGGTGAAGGTGTACCAGAGATCACTGGACAAGACATACGGAGGATGTGATGGGGAGAGTGAACGACCGGGACGCGCACGCTTTGAAACCCCAATAGCTTCAAGACGTCACAAAAAAAGTACGTCTCACCAAGCGACAGGAGGAAGTATGATGGAATACCGACAGCTGGGACGAAGTGGGTGCAGAGTGTCCCCGATCTGTCTGGGCACGATGCACTTTGGCAACAGGACGGACGAAAAGACAGCCATCGAGGTCGTCAACACGGCCCTGGACAACGGCATTAACTTCATCGACACCGCAGATGTGTACAAAACAGGCGTCTCCGAGGAGTTCACCGGCGAGGCGCTGGCGCAAAACGGGCGCCGCGATGATGTCGTCCTTGCCACCAAGGCCGTCTGGAAAATGGGGGATGGCCCCAACGACCACGGCGCCAGCCGATACCACCTGATCCGCGCCGTCGAAGACAGCCTCCGACGACTGCAGACCGACCGGATTGACCTGTTTTATCTGCACGTGGTGGACATCACCACACCGATGGACGAAATCCTGCAGACCATAGATACACTCATCCAGCAGGGGAAGATCATCTACTGGGGGACCTCCAAGCATCCGGCGACGATGGTGACGGAGCTGGCGATGCGGGCGAAGTATGAGGGCATTCCGCAGCCCGTCGCCGAGCAGTCGCCATACAACTTCCTGGACCGCACCCTGGAGAATGACCTGGCCTGGACCTCCCTGCGCCACGGCATCGGCCTGTGCGTATTCGGGCCGCTGGCCCGCGGCGTGCTTTCCGGGAAGTACAAGCGCGAGGAGGAGGCCCCGGATGGATCGCGGCTCTCCAGCGATAACCCGATGCTCACTGACGAGGTCTTTGATGCGCTGGATAAGCTGCGGCCCATCGCGGACGGATATGACTGCACCATGGCCGAGTTTGCCCTGGCGTGGGTTATTGAGAAGGCGTTCATCAGCTCCGCGCTGGTGGGTAGCCGCATTCCCGAGCACATCGAATCCGCGGCGAAAGCCGTTGATGTAGAGATTAGCGACAGTGATCTTGAAGCCATGGACCAGATCGTGGCCCCGGGCGAGGATCTCACCGGCCATTACGACCGGCCGATCCTGCAGAAGGTCCGGCAGTCGGTGCTTTCGAAGAATTGGCGCACCTACACCTGGATCAACGGCGAAACGCCCACGGGCACCGAGCGCACCAATATCGAGTAACACCCACCGCCCGTAAACCATCAGCCCGGAGCCACCACGGCTCCGGGCTTTTTGTCGTCCGTTTCTTGAGGTAGTAATGGTGCCTCATGAAGCGTTTGGGCCAGAAAAAGGGATCGCCTCGGGCTGGAAGCTGGCGGCTGACGGCGCCGCCACCCTGGATTTCACACGACCGAAATCCAGGGCCGAGCCACGGACGTAGTTGATGATCTGATAGTACCACAAATCGGGGCCGAGCCACGAACGTGCTTGTGGGCCGGTACACCTGATGACACTCAATCCTCGCCGCGGTCTGGGGAAGCCTTTGGTGTCGGGCAAACCACCATCAAACCTCTGGTGGATCGCTGATGCCCTGGAGTCTGGCAGATAGGTTCCAAGCCCCTCCGTGCCTCGGCCTGGGCGATATGTCGTCTATAACGCCCAGGTGGGGGGATTGCCTTCTGTTCGGATCGCCTCGCGAGCCGAACAACATCCCCCAGCTTCCAGCCCGAGTCCGTCCGGTGCACAATGTAAGTAAAGCAAGCGTACTGAGTTTGTCGAAGTGATGCTACCGGCTCCAGCGGCGGGTGACGGTGACCAAGAACAGGCTCATGCAGAAAACCCCGATAACCACTTCGATGGCTGCCAGGGCCTTGCCCAGTGCCGGACCGGGCTGCAAATCCCCGTACCCGAGGCTGGTGAAGGTGACGACGCTGAAATAGAGGGCCCGGAAGAAACCATACACCAATTCAATGTCCGGCGGCCATACCAGGCCGGGACCGACGACGTAGGCTCCGGAGGGGACACGTATCCCGGCAAGGCCGTGCAGCACCGCAAACAGCAGCACAAGCAGCGCAGAGCTTTTCGCAATCTGAAAGGGACGTTCGCCATAGCCGCAGATGCTGTACATCAGCCACCACAAAAAGCGGGTGAGCAGCGGTGCGGGTGGATGGCCGGGTGTGGAGATCGACATCTGCGCGCGCCTGCACTCCATCTCGCGGAGGAAGAAATCTCCGGCACGCTGGTAATCCCCGGAATCTTGATAATTCTGCTTAATTTGCCGGTAGGCCGCCGCACACTGCTGCAAAAGCTCCAGGCGCTCCTGAGGACTGTGGGTCCGGCGGGCCTGTCGTTCGTCTTCCAGCACGTCGCCCTCGGCAGCCCAGGTGACATCATGAATCCTGGCGCCGGTGCTTATCTCGGCCCAGGCCAGTCGCGCCCCCGACAGGTCGGCAGTTCGCAGGTCGGCATTCGCCTCGATTTTCGCTCCCCGGAGGTCGGCACCCTGCATCTGGGCCGCATACAGGTCGGCATTTTCAGTTCGAATATTGGTCATCACGGCGTTTGTGAGGTTCGCCCTGGGCAGATGCGCATCCCGCAGGTCCAGGCGGTGCAGATCGCACCCTTCGAGATTCGCCTTCCACAGATGGGCGCCTCGTGCGACGGCTTCGGCCAGGTCCCCCCGGAGCTTTTCGGGATCGCGCTCTCCGGAGAAGTGAAAGATGCACAGCGGCTCGCCATCGGGTCCTGTGGCGAAGACGGGCAGCCCGCACCGCATCTCCCCGTACATCTCGTGCTGGCACCTGGCCTCGTCCGGAGGCGCGCCGTCGTAGCTCTTCCAACGCTCATCGGGCCATTGATCCCGGCTGTTTGCGTATTCCTGCATGATTCGTTTCGTCCTATCGACTCCATTTGCGCACAATGGTCACCAACAGCAGGCTGAGGGTCACAAATCCCAGAACAACCTCGGCACTGGCGACGATGCGACCGGGTGCATTGATCGGGTGAATATCGCCGTATCCGAGGCCGGTAAACGTCACCACGCTGAAGTATAGCGCGGCGATGAAGTTGATCACCCCGGCGGCACTCGGAATCCAATCAATCCCGGGGCCGACCTGGATGCCACGAACAACGCCGTCATTGAAGCCACAGAAATAACCGTGAATCACGGCAAAAGCGACCACCATGATCGCACCCGTCAGCGCCAGACGGCCCGGCCATTCACCATACCCGCAGATATGATGCATTAGCCACCACAACGCCCGCTCCCAGACATGCCCGCGGGGATGGTCCTGTGTGTGAATGCGAAGCTGTGCCCGCCGGCACTCCATTTCGCGGATAAAGAACTTTCCGCCGGTCTGGTGGTCGCCGCCGTCCTGGTACGCCTGCTTGATCTGGCGGTACACCTTGGAGGCAATATTGAACAGATCGTGGGCGCGTTCATCATCGCCCTCTTTCATCGCTTCCAGGGCCTGGCGTTCCTCGCGGATGGTGTCGCCGTCTTCGTCCCAGGTCGTATGAGCGAGCTTGCAGTGTGGGCTGATCTGCAGGCCGGTGAGCTTCGCGTCGGTGAGGTTGGCCTGCCGCAGATCAGGTGCGCCCTCAAGATCAGCGTCTGTGAGATCCGTATGGCGCAGGTCTGCAAAGCGCAGGTCAACATCTGTTAGATCCGCGTCAGAAAGATCGGCGTGGCTGAGGTCGGCATTCACCAGCCGGGCGCCCCGGAGGTTAGCGTCCATGAGCTGGGCCCCGGAAAGCTTCGCCCCCAGGAGGTCGGCGTATTGCAGATCGGCGTCCCACAGCCGGGCATGACACTCCGCCATCGCCTGAAGCTGCGTCCGCACGAGGTCAGGATCTCGCTCTCCGTCGAAGTGAAAGAGACACCGGGGGCCGTCGAAGGTATCTGCAAAGGCAGGCAACCCGCAGCGGGCGTATTTCGAGAAGGGGTGCTGGCAGCGTTGGGTATCGTCCATCTCATCATCCGGCCACAATGCGGCGGGACAGCGGTCGCGGCCATTCATGTACTCTACATCTCTGTGCTCCATTCCCTCTGACCCCCTTCGCCTCATCGCTCCGGTCTGCACACAGCAGGCTGACGGCTGCAGCGGCGGACGAGAGTGGTTCATATAAGACACATGGTCAACACGCCGATGATGGCGTCTATATTTGCCACAGCCCGGCCCCGGAAGCTGGTGGGATGGCCGACGTAGGTGTGGCGGCAGCGCTGTTGCTCGGAGAACTCTTTCTCACCACCCCGTTCCCCGGACCACGGCTGCATGGTCTCGGCGTGCGCAGAATCAGTC
>JBKHJK010000278.1:0-4500 GCA_046538215.1 Armatimonadota bacterium | reverse complement strand
GACCACAGCCTCGCAGACAGCCTCGGTGCACAGGCCGCATCCCTGCTCGTCGAAGAGCAGCTTGCGGAGTTCGAAGATATTCAGGCAGCCTTCACCACCGTCCCCGTCGGCCTCATGCTGATAGATCACAATGACAAAGTCGTCGTCGCCAACCAGGCCGCCCGCCAGGTGCTCGATCAGACCAATCTCACCGGCAAGTCGCTGGATGACGTGGACTACCAGAACCAGCTCCGACCGCTTATCCAGGATGTGCGCGGTGGAAAATCTGTCCAGTCCGCATTCGTCTCGCCCGCCGGGGGAAGTTATGTCTCCAGCGCACAGGCCACACAGGAAAAGCAGATCATCCTTGCATTCAGTTATTCTCCCATAGACCAGGACGCCGAAGAGCTCGTCGGACAGGTCGCTCATGAGCTCCGTACGCCTCTTACCGTGATTCAGGGGAATCTCCAGACCGTCGAAGCAGTCTTCGAAGCCGGAAGCCTGGAAGATGAAGACGTCGAGATTATCACCGAATTCGTAGATACCTCCCTTATCCAGGCCTCACGAATGTACCGCATGATAGACGAGACACTGAACCTCTCTCGCATCCACGTCGGAAAGGAGCTGGAGCTCGATATCCACGAGTTCGACCTCGTGGAGGCCATCGAGCAGATTTTCCTGGAGCTGCAAGACCGCCTGGTGCGATTTGAGCTGGAACGCAACATGCCCGACAAACTCATGATGGAGGGTGACCGCGCGAAGATCATCTCCATCATGGACAACTTCCTCAAAAACGCCTCCAAGTATTCCGATCCCGGCACCACCATCACGGTGAACGTGGAAAAAGAGGACGATGACATCGTGAGGATGTCGGTGACAGACCAGGGGGTTGGCATTCCGGAGGACGCCATTGACCGCATCGGCCGGGAGCCAGGGTTCCGAACGGAGCTTTCCAAAGATAAAGCCGGCGGTATCGGCCTCGGGATGGTCTATACACGCCGCGTCATCGAAGGGCATGGCGGGAAGATGGAGATTGAAAGCGAGGTTGGCAAGGGCAGCACATTCACCGCCATCCTCCCCATCCATCAGATCCCCTGATTCGCCAGTCGCCCCTGCACAGCCCCCTACAGCCGCAGCCAGTTACAACCGTAGTCAGGGCATTGTCAACGGTGTTCCCCTGCGAAACGGTAAATGCGGGTGGGGCCCCGGAACGAACCATCCACCGCTTCCACCAGCGTGTACTCATCGGCAAGCCGTGAATGGATGAAGTCGTAAAGCCTCTGCCCTTTTTCATAGCGCCCGCTGTGGAGCATCCAGTCCACGAAGCCCTCGCTTATCACCACATACCTCACCTCACCCGACAGCCACCTGTCAATCATTGCGTAGTTGAAGGCGTGCCGCCGTCGCGCACCCTCAGTATCGGGCGTGTCGCGGAACAAAAAGAGCTGGTGTGTCAATGGTGGCAGGACCTCCCGCCGGGCCGCCAGGAACTGGTGGGGATCATCAATGGTGAATATTGGCTCCCCGGCGGGGACGATATCGGCGATGACCTGTGCCCCCCTCTGAATACGCGCGGCGGGATATGTGCCATCACCGGTCAGCTCTGCCGGGATGCCCGCCGTCCACAGCGGAACACACACCGCCACGATGCCCACAGCCGCAAGCTGCCACTGCATCGAACGGTCCCGGAGACGTCGTACGCACAAAGTAAACGCCGCCGCGGAGGCCGCAATCACCGGAAAGAAGATGTAGAAATCCAGCATGTAAAAAATGTTGTAACCGAAAAGAGCGCTTCCGGCCACGTGGGCGAGGTAGTTTGCGGCCGCCAGCGCCAGCAGCAGCACGATCCCGCTATGGCGCCTCAGCAGCGACCTGATCTCCCCTTCGGCCCGCCATATATGCAGCACATATCCAGCCACAGGAGCCACAAGCAGCAGTGGGGCCGTGTACCACCGCACGAACATCATCAAATGCCACACGACGCTCCCGGCCGTCGGCGCAACCGCGGTGCTGTAACTCGTGCCGACCGTCTCCATATCGGGTGTGAAGGCGCCTTTGAACATCACGTCGGTGAAGTTGAACGGGGCGCGAATCCAGAAATACACCGCCGCCGCGATCAATAGCGCGATTCCACTCAGCGGCGCGAGGTACCGCTCGGAGGCGGTCTTCCCTTTCAGGTACGCCCATATCCACAGCACCGCCGCCACCACGATAAGATCATGGCGGCAAAAGACCATCACCGCCGCCGCAACACAGCCCCCATACAGCTTCCAGCGGGGACCATCACGGTCTATCAGCAGATACACCGACAGCATCAAAAAAAACGCCGTGGGGGCGAAGGCCAGGGCCCGGCAGTAGCGCACCAGCGCCTGCAGATTGAAGCCGAAAAGCCCCAGCACCACCGCTCCCGCCCACGGCCCGCCGAGCCTCCGCCCAATTTCGAAAGCCAGAAGCAGCGTCAGCAGCGTAAAGACACACGCCTCGGCCCGGGCGGTGGTCAGGCCGGGGGGAAACAGCGCCTGTCCGAGGCCGTACAGATACTGCAGCCCCGGGAGGGTCTTGGTGTGAAAATCCGCAAACGGCTGCCACCCGCGGGCGACCACCAGCCAGCCTTCGTATGAATACCCGCCCTCATCATAAATCGTATCCGCCCGCCCGGCGCACACAACAAGCAGCGCGATCACCATCACGGCCAAAAGCCCGATGACCACACCGCGCCACCTGCCGCTGCGCTCTGCTGCTGGTTCGCTCATCTGTGCTTCATCCTCGCCGACGGAAGCTGTCGCAACGCCCTTCTTCATAAGGCAGACGCTGCGTTCGCTGTATCGGTTTCTGCCTCTTTACGCTCGTTCGGCAACAGACCGTAAATCGCAGGAATGATGAATAAAGGCAGAACGATGTACCAGTGGTATGGTTCTTCGAGTTTCACAGTGGCGAACATTGCAACGATAAAAATGAGAAAGGTAAAGACGTATGCTTTCAGAAAGTCGGGAAGCACTGACAGCCGGGCCACCGCTATTATCGCTAATGGTATGAATGTAATGATAAAGGTGACCAGAGGATGAAAAAGATTCCCCGTATGTAATAGATAGACAAACCCCTTGAGATTGTGCCCTATTCTCAATATATCACAATAGTAGGGGCGCAATCCTATGACCGACACCCCGACGGCCCGAACACATACAAATATGAGAAATCCACCAACCGCTACGTATAGCAGCCTTAGTCCTCCTCGGCGGAAAAGCCAACAAATACCGGCCACGGCAGACACAATCAAAGCATCTTCTCGGTTGCAAATCGCGAGCAGCAAAAGCACGGCCAACAGACCCCAACGCTTCTCTGACAGAGCCCATAGGGCCGAGAAGGTCAATACCATCCCAAGTGCGATTTCCAGATGACGTCCCGGCGGGTAACCATAAAAGGGAGCGCTGGTAACGAAGATTGCAGAAAGCACAGCAATCAAAGCGCCAGTTTGCGACAGCCACCTTTGCGCCAAAAAGTACAGAATAAGTAAAGCTGCCCATTTACATACCAGCAACAGCGTCCAATATGCAAAGGTACTGTGGGGTAACGAGGAGAGAGCACCACCCACCACAGCGGGCAACAAGCGATAAACATCCGGTGCATATAGCGGAATAGTCTCTACGCTAGGGGGAGGCGCACTTGGGCCTCTATTTGTCCAGACTTCCCAGGTCTTCGCGTACTTTTGGATCTCATCTTGAGCGTATGAACGCTCGTTAAAAAATTTGATTCTACGCAGGCCTTGGACGCTGCTTACAAGGCATAGTACAACGACAGTCCATGTCAACACTCGCGATTGCATATGTATCTCCTTTGAGTGTGCTAGGAATATCTAGCTTGCGCTACACCTTCGGTCCATACGGCTCGGGCAAAAGCTGCAAAAGCCCCCCGAGGAGGCTGATGAGAACCGAAAATACCCGCGACGCTACCGCCGCCCCAAAGGCGGCTGTCTCATCCATCCCCGACCAGGTGAGCAGAACGATGATCGTCCCTTCAGCCAATCCCAGGCCGTTGATACTCACAGGCACCATGGTCACAGCGGTCAAAACTGCAATAATCGCAACCGCCGTCACAATGGGACAGTAAAAGCCAAAGGCCAGCGCGTACTCCTGCACAGCGACACCGGCAACCACCATGCCCGCACACGATACGACAAATGCGGCTATGAGCGCCCCGGGCCGATCTCGATAATTCCCAAGCGCCACAGCGGTCTGTCGCGCTTTACTCACGACTTTTTTTGCCACGCCCGCTGGGCCGCCGCCTGTGTCCTCCGACGAAATCGGCCCGGTGTAGCGGAGCAGCAAAGCCACCCCCACAATGCCGAGTGCCCCGACGGCTGTAACGATCCAGACCGTCACACGCAACTGCGGCATGTCGAGGACAAATGTCGCCAAAAACGCCATCACCACCACCGAAACAAGCCCTATTGCCCGATCCGCCAGCACGGTGGCTATCGTTTGTGGGCCGTCAATATCATGCGAACGTGCGAGTATGTAGGAC
>JBKHJK010000277.1:0-4512 GCA_046538215.1 Armatimonadota bacterium | reverse complement strand
CCTCAGTGGCGCCCGGTTTGTGCGCGGCAGCATTGATAAAACACATACCACCGTCCAAACAGACGGGGTGGTGTATGTGCTGACCCCGAGACCGGAACGCAACGACGACAGTGCGGAGTTGTCACTTCTGCGCCAGGGCTTCGAACGGGCTGCAGTCGGAGAGTTCATCCTGTTCGGCGGCATCGGCCCAAACGCCTGTACGCTGTTTCAAAAGCGCTGCACAGCCGGCGAAACCATCGAGATCGGAAAATGGGGCGTGCTGGTGCTCCCGCCCGAGTAATACCAGACCCCGGATGGTATCACCGTCCTGCTGCGGCCCGAAGGACATTTCGTTCAGGTCAATGTCGGCTGGAGCGCCCCTGAATGACATGCAGGTGCACATCGGAGTGAGAAAAAAGCAGCGTGCGGTCGCCTTTACGATTCGGGATTGATGCATCTGACGAAATGGCCGTCGGAAGCCTCGCAAAGCTCTGGCATGATGTCGCGGCATTGCTTTTGTGCCCGCTTACACAGCGGAAAGAACAGGCACCCGGAAACATCCTCATCAGAGACGGTGGGCGTGACATGGCGGCGCTTCGTTTCGTGGACATCGCGCCGAAGCGCCAGCACGCAGTCCAGCAGCACCCGGGTGTAGGGGTGGAGCGGCTGGTCGAACACCTCCGGCGTCGGTCCTATCTCCAATAACTGTCCGCGATACATCACGGCCACCCGGTCGCTGATATAGCGGACGGTGCGCATGTCGTGGGCGATGAACAGATACGCGATATTATCCTCCTCCTGCAGGGACACCAGCAGGTCGAGAATCCGCGCCTGGGTGATGGAATCGAGGGCCGACAGGGGCTCATCGGCGACGATGAAGTCGGGATCACAGGCGAGCGCCCTGGCGATGGAGACGCGCTGCTTCTGCCCGCCGCTGAGCTGTGGAGGATAGCGGTCGGAAAAATGGCCGCCCAGCGCCACCCGGTCGAGCAGCGCCAGCAGGCGTTTTTCACGCTTTTTCTTTTCGACACCCCTGACGAGCAGCGGTTCGGTGATGATCTGGCGCACGGTCATGCGGGGGTTCAGGGCGCCTGAGGGGTCCTGAAAGATAATCTGCATGCTCTGGCGGAGCTTCTGCAGCTCCCGGCGGCTGAGGTGGGCGAGGTCAACGCCTCGAAAATAGACCCGCCCCGCCGTCGGTTGTATGAGCCGCACCAGCAGGCGGCCGAGCGTGCTTTTGCCACAGCCGCTGTGGCCGACAAGCGCCAGTGTCTCGCCGGGAAAGATATCCAGTGTGACATCACGCACCGCACCGACGAGACCTCCGGAGCCGCCTGGCCAGCGCCCGGAGGTGAACTCGCGTGTCAGACCTTCGGCGCAAATCAGTGGCTGATCAGTCATGCGATCCCCCCTCCAGCCAGCAGCGCACCCGGTGATTATCCGACAGCTCGACCTCCGGGGGGCCGGCTGTGCGGCAAATATCCGTTGCCTCCGGGCACACATGAGCGTACGGACAGCCCGGGAAGGCCCGGTTCGGGGCGGTGGATTGATCCGAAAACTGCCCCCGGTTCTGCTCGCGTATGCCCCGGGCCGCCCTCAGCAGCTCCCGGCTGTAGGGGTGACACGGGTCGCTCAAAATGACATCGGTCGGGGCGATTTCGACGATTTTGCCCGCGTACATCACCGCTATGCGGCCGCAGGCTTCAGCGGCGACTCCAAGATCGTGGGTCACCAGCAGCATGCTCATGCCAAGTTTCTGCGAGAGCGTGTTGATCAACTCGAGGATCTGCACCTGGGTGGGAGCATCCAGTGCGGCCGTGGGCTCATCGGCCATCAGCAGCGTGGGATCGCAGGCGATGGCGGTGGCGATGAGGACACGCCGGCGCATCCCGCCACTGAGCTGATGTGGGTAGTCGCCGACACGTTCGGACGGTCGCGGAATACCAACCTCACCCAGCAGCTCCTCCGCTCGCTTACGGGCGGCGCGACGGTCAAGATGCAGATGAGCGCGGAGGCTTTCGGCGATCTGTTCACCGATCGTGAATACAGGATTGAGCGCGTTGGCGGCATCCTGAAAAATAGCGGCAATGCCGTTCCCGCGGATCTTTCGCATCTGTGAATCATCCAGATCAAGCAGATTGCGGCCCTGAAACTCCACGCGCCCGGACGTGATCCTGCCTCCGGGATCCAGCAGCCGGAGGATACTCAGGACCGTGGTGGTCTTGCCGCATCCGGATTCGCCCACAAGGCCGAGCGTTTCGCCCTCGTCCACCCTCAGGTCAATTCCATCCACCGCCACACTCCGCCCGTTGTGGGCGCTGTAGGCGGTGGTCAGATTCTCGATTGACAGAAGCGGTGCGGCTTCGAGCATGTCCTTACGCTCCGTTCGGCTCGATGGCGTCCTGCAGCGCGTCTCCGAGGAGATTGAAGCTGAGGACGGTAATCATAATGGCCAGTCCCGGGGGAATCATCAACGCCGGAGCCACCCGGATGAAGTCCCGCGCTCCATTGAGCATCGCCCCCCATTCAGGGGTCGGCGGTTGAGCGCCCAGACCCAGAAAGCTCATGGCGGCCGCGGCGAGGATGACATGCCCCATTCCCAGAGTCGCCATCACCAGCACCGGGCCGAGACAGTGTGGAAGAATGTGCACGAACATGATCCGCAGGCGCCTGGCACCGATGGCCTCGGCCGCCTCCACGAAAAGACGGTTCTTGATCTCCAGCACCGTGCCACGCACCACGCGTGCATAGCTGGTCCAATGCACAAGCGCAAGCCCGATCATCACACTCAAAAGACTTGGCCCCAGCACTCCGACGACGACGATGGCGAAGATGATCCCGGGAAATGAAAGCAGGATATCCACCACCCGCATGATTATTTCGTCAACGGCTCCGCCGAAATATCCGGAAATCAGCCCCAGGGGAACGCCGATGACTATAGCCCCGGCAACCACAATAAGCGCCACTCCCAGCGATGCCCGCGCTCCCCACACAAGCCTGCTCAGAAGACACCGTCCGAGCTGGTCGGTCCCCAGAGGAAACGACGCCTGCGGGCCTCCCAGCCGCTCTCCGGCGAACTGTCTGATTGGATCATGTGGAGCGATCCACGGCAACATCACCGCCGCCAGAATCACCAACAGAACCACGATCGCGCCGATTTGTGCCAGCCGGTCGTGACTCAACCGGTGCAGTATTCGTGCACCGGGAGCGCTCTCTGCCATGATGCGGGTGATGAGATCATGCACGGTTACGTCTTCTCTCCATATCGAATCCGGGGATCAAGCCACGCGTACGAAAGATCCACGATGAAGTTGACAGCGACAATGAGAAGGGCGACGACCAGGATGCATCCCTGCAGCACCATGTAATCGCGGGCGAAAATCGAGTCCACCAGCAGCCGCCCCAGGCCGGGCCAGCCGAACACGCTTTCCACCACGATCGCCCCTTCCAGCAGCCGCCCAAATTGCAGACCGCTCACCGTCACGACGGGAATCAGGGCATTGCGCAGGGCGTGCTTGAAAATGACTGTCCCTTCATCCAGCCCCTTCGCCCGGGCTGTGCGGATATATTCGGCGTCCATTACGTCGAGCATACTGGAGCGAGTAATCCGGGCGGTGAGGGCCGCCAGGGCGGTTCCCAGCGTCAATGCGGGGAGGAGCAGGTGTGCGAAGGTGCCATAGCCGAACGAGGGCAGCCATTTCAGGAACAGCGCGAACAGCAGAATAAGCAAAAGGGCGAGCCAGAAGTTCGGGATCGATACACCGATGAGGGCCACCAGACGTCCAAGAGCATCCGGCCACGAACCCCGGTGCACGGCGGCGACGATGCCAAGCGGCAGGCCGACCAGCACTGCTATTGCGACACTGGCCACCGCCAGTTGCAATGTCGCCGGCAGACGCTGGCGGATCTCGGTGAATACCGAATTTCCGGTTGCGACGGAGCGACCGAGATCACCGCGAGTTACCTGCCCCAGCCACCTGCAGTAGCGCATGACCAGCGGAGCGTCAAGATACTCGGACTGTCGTACTTCCTCAATTTGCTGTGCGGTGAGGTCCTCGCCGTAGCGGTCATAGGCGATCATCCGCGCGGCGTCTCCCGGTGCCAGCTCCAGCACCCCAAAAGCAATGGCAGTGGCGCCGATGACCGCCACGACCATAAGTCCCAGACGCTTCACGATGTATGCACTCAACACGGCTCCCTCACTTCTGTTGTTGGGGGAGGATCGTTATACCACTCAGATTTAACCACGGCGGCTCGCTGGAAATCTCGTAACCGGCCACACTACTGCGGATTGCCACGATTTTCTCCTGGTGTACCATGTAAAACGCAGGCATCCGTCTGAGTGTCTCTTCCTGCAGGCGATGGTAGAGGTTCCTGCGCGTCTGCTCATCCGGGGCGGCGTCGGCTCGGACAATAAGCTGATCGTACTCAGCGTCGGTGTAGTGGGAGTATTCGTTTTTGGAGAAATGGAGGAAGAAATTGCGCGGATAGTCACCGCGTCACCGGGCCGCACCTCGAACGGCTCCACGACCA
>JBKHJK010000276.1:0-4523 GCA_046538215.1 Armatimonadota bacterium | reverse complement strand
GAACCCAGGAGCCAAACCTGAGACGGGGAATATGGACAATCGCCAATGAGGAGATTAACCATGATTGCAGTTATTCGAGCCATTTTGTGTGTGACAGTACTGGCGGTATTGCCACTTCATAGCGTTTCTGCTCAGGAGGATGCACAAATGCCGTGGTCTATTGGCGGGACAGGCGGGGCGTATCTGCTGGCAGAGCCGGGAGAGCTTGAAATTGAGCTTTTCAAACGAGATCTGAAGCTCCGCGGGGCGCGGGGCACCGATCTTCGCGCAATTCTCGCGGGACCCGATCGCGAAGTCATCGAGGAGGTGGTGATTCCGTCAACCGGCGGTGGTGATTCGCCTGGCCCCCTGCAAAGAGAAGTCCTGACCGCAGAAGTGAACCGGCCCGGCGTGTACGCGCTGAATCTGACCGTGAAGGGCGACCGCCACGGCACCAATATCGAGTGGGCGTTCAATACCAATGCCACTGCCTGGGTGGTCGAGACCTCCCGCGGACATCGCGATGAGCGGCACCGTGAGCCGATCGTACTCACCGATGCTCAGGGGCCGGCCAATATAAACTTCCTTCCACGGGCGGGGGAGTTCGAGATTGAAGTCGAAGCCCTGCCCGTCGACGCTGAGCCTCTGATGCTCTATGACGAGACCGGCGCAGAGGTCGCAGAGATACCGATCATCGCCGAGGAGAGCTGGGCAATACGTGAATATATGCGGCTGGGGGATTACATGAGGCTGGGCCCACCGGACGAAGGTGAGGCCTCCGCACGGTTCACCGTCCCCGCCGATGAAACACGCGGCCACCGTCCGTGGCGATTGCACCTTCCGCAGGGGCAGGCCTTTGTGGAGATTGACGGCCTCACCCGGTGGGGCGGAGAAGACCTGTACCGCAATCACTGCGTGTGGACGCCCGAAGCCGACTCGTGGTTCCCCTGGCTGCAGCACCGCTACCTCATCAGCCCCTACCAGCGCACCATCTACGGGCAGCCGGGAGAGCGGTCGGAGGTAACGTTTCGGGTGCATAACAATGCGCCCGAGGAGCGCACCGTGCAGCTTGCGCTGGAGTTCTCCGGCGATCCGTGGGAGGCACAGCTTTCCGACCAGACCGTAACACTCGACGGCAAACAGGCGGAGGACATCACAGTCACCTTCCAGGCGCCCGCCGATGAGGAGGAGCACGTGTGTCACGTCCGGGCGACCCCGGAGGAGGCTCCGGAGTTCACAACGTATGCGACACTTACAGCACGCGGCGGCGATTCTGCCGTCGGAGATGAACTGGAGCTTCCGTTCGTTTTGAAACCCTACGCACATGAAAACCGGCAATTCGGATATCTGCCCGACTATGCTGTGAACAACCAGGTGTATTTCGATCTACAGAACCGCGGGTTTGTGGTGGCAGGTGGAACCCTCTACCGGGAGCTGGATGACGGGACGTGGGGGCAAACAAACCTCAGCGAGGCAGTTGTCCGCTGCGTCCCCGAACGAGATACCGACGGATGGAGCGCGAGGGGCACAAAAGTCGCCTTCGATGCCGACAACGATGTATACCTGGTCGCCCAGTCGGGCTCAACTGCGGCACTGCTGCGTTCGACCGATGGCGGCGAGACCTTCACGGCGTATGTGATCGAAGGGCGTGAGAATGAGCCGCGTGGATGGGATATCGAGCAGTTCTCCGGACACAATACGCCCGAAGGCCCACCACCTGTAGTCCGTATCACTCGCACGCACCGGGACAGTGACCGGCGGCTACGCTGGAGGAGCACAAACGACCTGGACCTCTTCGTGGCCGAAAAGACTGCCGACGGTGACATTGCGTTCAATGAGCCGGTGCGCCTCACCGATAAGGCTCTGGGAAGCTCCTTTCATTCAGGGATTCCGTCCATGATCGTCTCGCGGGGATCAAAGGTTCACGTGGTGTGGGGCGAAGCGACCGATCCCGATGTGAGTAGAGAGGAAATTCCGGGCGTGCCAGCCTATGTCGCCACCTACGACAGACAGGCACAGAGCCTCGGCGAGCCGGTGTTCATGAGCTATGGGCCCCCGCCCAATGACGGGCACAACACCCCGAGCATCACCATGGACTCCGAGGGCCATCTCCACGTTGTCGTCGGCACCCACGGGAGGCCGTTTCAGTACCTGCGCTCACTCGCACCGAATGACGCCTACTCCGGATGGACGGAGGCGATACGCACCAGTGAGGACGATCTGCGTCAGACGTATGTGGGCCTGGTGTGCGGTGCCGATGACGCCCTGCACCTCGTCTTCCGCCTGTGGATGAGTGGTGAGGAACATCTGGACGGCGGCCTCTGGGCGGCTCTGGCGTATCAGCGTAAGCCGGCGGGAGGGGAGTGGGAGGAGCCGAAAATACTGCTGGCACCCCCGCTGTCGGAATACAGCATCTATTACCACCGGCTGACCGTGGACCGGGCGGGCGACCTGTTTATCTCCTACGACTACTGGTCCACGATGTGGTTTTACCGCAACGACCAGCGGGGGCCGGTGGCGGCGGGATCGGGCCGCCCGGGCCGTGGCTGGGGACGGGCGGTGCTGACCTCACCCGACGGCGGTGACCGGTGGATGTTGTGGTGAGCGGTGGCGCGGATGAATAGTGAAACTCAGGAAGCAATCGGTGCATCCCGCGGGTGCCCGTGGTGCAGTATCCACAGCTTCTGTGAATATCTCCGCAAGGCGATCACGCACCGCGGCTCACGAGCAGTGCCGCACATACTGCGGCAGGTGGAAGGGTTTGGTCGCCCTTTGCGCCTGATAACCCCGACGCCACCACCAGCGTGGACGAGACACGTCCCAAGTTGCAGCGAGCTTTTGACACAAACCTCCCTGCAGACTGCGCCTCCCTGATATCTCCCATCAGGTGGACGTGTTTGTGAGAATGCGTGGGTTATTGAGCGGCGAGAGCCACAATGATGGCTTCATTGAAGTCCGGGAGGTCGCCGGGATGGCGGGAGGTGATGAGGTTCCCGTCAACAATCACGCTCTCATCCCTGTAATCGGCTCCGGCTTTTTCGAGTTCATCGGCGACGCTCTTATAACAGGTGGCTTTGCGGCCCGAAAGCACTCCGGCTGTCACCAGCACCTGCGGACCGTGGCAGATTGCCGCGACCACTTTGTCTGCCTGCACCATCTGGCGAGTGAGGTTCACTACAGCCGGATTTTCCCGGAGTTCTTTGGGGGCCGATCCGCCCGGAATGATCAGGGCGTCGAAGTCGGCATAATTTGCAGAGTCTGCGGAAACATCCGCCACCACCTCGGTGCCGTGCTTCCCCGTATAGGTCACACCTGCGGCCGAAGCGACAAACACGATCCGGGCGCCCTCTGTTTCGAGCGCGTCCACGGGGTCGACCAGTTCGCTATCTTCAAACTTGTCGGCAACAAGGACCGCAACAGTGCGATCCGCGAGCTTCTGGCCTTCAACCATCTCGGTTTCCACCTCACCTTTCGTCTGCTTATCATCCCCATCGCGGCAGCCTGCAACCTGAAAGAGCATCCCCACCACCGCGACAGCGGCAATAATACTCAACATTCTGAGCAGTGATCTGCGCATTTTCAGTCCTCCTCTATTGGTGTTGACAATCCGCTCATCTGGAAAAATATCGCATACCTCGCTGCTGCATTGCTTACAACGATCGGGCAGAATACCATTCCCGGCAGTTAGCTTGCCCCAATTAAGACCTGTGCCTCTCCCAGCCCGGATGAGCAGCCAATACCTCAACCTCTGCTGCGATTGCTCCGAAGAGGTGATATTAAAGCAGGGGGCAGCAAGCGCTCTATGAAGCCGCTTCGGCCAGGGCTCTTCCGAGTTCGCGGCACTTACGGAGCACACCCTCCGACGGCTCTCCTGACCCTCCGACGGGGCCGGCAATCTCCGAGAGCTCAAATTTTGCAGCCATATCCTGCAGACACCCGATGACGACGTCAGCAGTGCCTCCTGCGCTGCCAAAAATGCCACACGGCGTGTCAGAAAGCTCGCCCTGGGTGGGATAGTAGGTGCGGTCGAAGAAGTCCTTCATTCCGCCGGCCATGTAGCTGAAGTAATCGGGGGACCCGAGGGCCACCGCGTCGCAATCCAGAAGATCCTGCGTACCGGCCTCGGGCCCGGGTTTGATATTCACATCCACTACGTCCACCTCCCGTGCTCCTTCGGCAACAGCCTCGGCCATCGCTTTGGTGTTCCCTGACATGGAGTGATACACGACAAGCACAGTAGCCATTTTGACTCTCCTCGAATTACAGACTCTGTGACACAAAACTGCTGCGCAGACCTGTCACGGCGACCGACCTTCACACATTTCAGACATCTGCAACCTCTCTGTGTTCACTCCAGCGGCGATATCCGGTATGGCGGGTGAGGGAGAAATGAGTCCAAGGGGATGGATGGTGGTCCTGGCCGGATCGGATGTTGACATGAAAAACAGGCTTGCGGAGTTGGCAGTCTATAAATCCGGCCGAAAAGGAACCTTTTTGAGGGTCCCTTTTGTCATTTTTCGGTCGGATAACGGAGCCAAAACTGC
>JBKHJK010000275.1:0-4523 GCA_046538215.1 Armatimonadota bacterium | reverse complement strand
GGCCGAGACTGATCCAGGCCTGTTCGGCGACCATCCCGATCATCATCCGCAGGATGGTGTAGATGTCCATGTCGGCCATCATCTGTTCGGCGGTCTGCTGCTCATCAAAATCGCCACCGGCCTGTCTGTCGGTGTCTTCAGCAGTGGTGTCCCCAGTCTCTTCAACGCGATCGGCTTCTTCGTCGTTAGAGGGCTCCTGAGCTGCGTCGTGTGAAGCCCGTTCATCAACCGTCTTATACTCAAATTCCATTTCGTCATCGTTCTTTTCAGGACACATGGATATCACCTCAAAAGCTGGTATTTGCCACATGAACTGGCGTCAATATGGATCATACAGGACACAGTCCCCTACCGGCCACAGTCACCATCCCGCTGTCGCGGATTGCGACAGGCACGTCCAGAAGCTGCTGAGCCACCGCTGCGTTGGTTTTCAGATGTGACGTCACCTGCGAGGTTCGGATCTGGCTTTCACCGCAGCCCAGCGCCATGTACAGTAGAAGCTGGTCGGCAAGGTGCACATCCACGGCAGCCTTTGAGTGGATGAAGTCCCGGGCTTTGATTGCCGCCTCCTGCCCGACTTCTTCCGCAGGTTTCCCGCGCTCACCCATGGCTGTGAACCCGCCGTAGCCGTTTTTATAAACAAGACTCACCACGCACGTGGTTCCGGGTGAGGTGGACTCGGGGTAATATTCTTCGTACGACCGCTGCAAGCCTTCGTCTGCAAGGACGCCTCCGGCGGCTTCGTTTTGTCTGTGGAGGATGTGTTCCGCCAGCCCCTGCGTCACCGTGCTGCTGACGGTGGCTGATTGCAGCTCACTCCGCTCAACCATCCGCAGCGGCTTCAGCCCTTCCGGCGCCGGCACGATCTCCGCCTTCAGCAGCCCCTCGCCCGCCGGATAGAAACCCGCCCGGGGACGGCTCAGCCTCACTGCCACCCCACATTCTCTCAGTGCCGGGATGAAGGTGTTGGTGAGATAGCTGTATGGCGGACTCCATTTCACATCGGTTCCTCCGTGGATGGCCACCGTGGAGGCCTTTGGCGCCAGCGCCAGTACCGGCAGGACGCTGTGCAATACCAAAGATGTGGAGCCGGCGCTGGGTCGTACAGCAGCGACGTCGAATTCGTAGCTGCCGCCTGTAATTGTGCCCGGATGCAGGACGACCTCGCCCGAGCGCATTTCGGCGCCCTCGATGCGGCCGTTGCAGACCTCCGCAACCGCCCGGCAGCAGGTGACGTGCTGGGCGGAAAGTCCCGGCTGCGATCGCCCCGCCCGGATATTGAAAATGCGAACGGTCTCCCCTGTCAGTGCACCCAGCGAGAGGGAGGTCCGCAGTATCTGTCCGCCTCCTTCACCCTGTGAGCCGTCAATCTGAAGCATGCTCTCTCCCCCGCTGACATCTGCCTCCTGCTCCCCTCATAGCACACATGGAAAAGGAAAGCCGGAAAGTGTCAGCGAATAGTAGCTGTACATACCAACGGTGCTTCGGAGTTGATGATATGCGTAATCCGTATCTGCTTATTGTCTGCGTCACCCTTATTATGACGGCTGCAGCCGCGTATGCCAAATCCGGACGCACTCTTTTCACTGCAGACACAATTGCCACCATGCGCGAAAACATCGAACAATACGACTGGGCGAAGGGGATCCGTGATTCCGCGGTCGCCGCTGCCGAAGATATTGTCAATAAGTCGCACGAGGAACTGGCCTCATGGGTGCCGGATCCCCGCATCCCGCGTTCGATTTACGTCCACGAGACCGGCTGTCCAAACTGCGGTCTGGAAATGCGCAAACACGGCAACTACTCGTGGATTATAGACCCTGAGCAACCGTATAAAGTCAAATGCCCCAACTGCGGCAGCGTCTATCCAAGCAACGACTACCAGGCATTCATCGATTCGGGCTTCGAGGACCGCTCGCTTTTGACCGGAGATCACCCTGACGACGGCTGGGGCTGGCAGTCACCGGAGTACCCGGACCAGAAGTACTGGTTTGTCGCCTGGTACAACCACTGGATGACCCGGCGGCGGCTCCTCCCGGCGATTGATAAGCTCTACAGGGCCTATCTGTTCACCGATGACCCAGAATACGCGTCGAAATGCGGGGTGCTTTTGTGGCAGCTTGCGGAATATTACCCTGACTACGACTACGTCAACCAGTCGCGCATCGGCACCGAGATCAAGCGCAACTACCACGGCAAGCTTTTTTACCACACGTGGGAAACCACCACGGTGCATTCGTGCGCCCGGGCCTATGATGCAATATATCCGGCACTCGCAGAGGGCTGCCCGGAGCTGGAATCGTACACAGGCAAAACCTCCGAAGAAATCCGTGACCTCATCGAGACGCAGCTTCTACGCGACATGGCCCGTCATATCGTGGAGGAAACCATGCATATCGCGGGCAACTACGGCTCCCACCAGTCCGGGCTGCTGGAGATTGCGGCGACATTGAAAGACACACCCGGCGATCCCTCCAGCGAGGACATGATCAACTGGCTGCTGAATAACGAGGAATACAATGTTTACACCATGATGCCGCTGTACGACGCGCTGTACAACCTCGTCTATTGCGACGGTACGCCGTTTGAATCCCCCGGCTACAACCTCGGCTGGGTCCGCAATCTCACGCAGATTGCAGAGCTTTTGCGGGTTAATGACGTGGACGTTTTCGACAACCCGCGCTTTCGCAAGCTGTATGACTGGCCGATAGACATGCTCATCGCCGGCAACTTTACCCCGGCACTGGGCGACTCGGGGAATATCTCCAACCGCGGGCGGCTGTGGAGAGAAAGTATTTACGACACGGCCTATCGGACGTACAAAGACCCGCGATATGCGGCGGTGCTCTCGGAGCTGTCGAGCACTCCCGGTCGCGACATTTTCAAAGAGCCTATAACCGAGCAGGTCGCGGCCGACGCGGCAAAACTGGACACACCCCTGGGATTCTCTGACCGGCATCTGCCAGGATACGGCCTCGCAATTTTGCAGAACGGTGATACCACCGATACTGTCGCGGCCTCTCTCTTCTACGGAAAATTCCTCGGGCATTCCCACCGGGACAAGATGCACCTGGACATTTTCGCCGAAAACTGCTCGATGATGCCTGATTTCGGCTATCCTGAGACGGCCAACTCCACTGATCCGCGGCGTGCAGGCTTCTTCGCCCACACCGTCTCGCACAATACGGTGATGGTGGATGAGAGCTCGCAGGCGAATGGCCGGGGCCGTTGTCTTGCGTATGATGCCGGGCCGGTGTGCAAGTACGTCGAGGCCGAAAACAACGCGGTGTATGACCAATGCGATACCTACCGGCGGTCGCTGGCCATGGTGACAGCCGCCGACTGCCCGTATTTCATTGATGTATTTCGCGTCAGTGGAGGCTCGCAGCACGACTGGCTGGTCCACGGCACCAATGCGGAGGTCACCGCCAGTCTCGATTTCCCGCCACCGCGTGAAAAGGGAACGCTGGCGGGGAGGGATGTCGAATACGGCTATTTCTACGATGACCCGAAGCTCGCCGACGCCCCGTATGGCTCGGTCAACTATTTCACCTACCACGGCAGCAGCTTCCAGTTTCTCTTCAACGTGCAGAATACAACGCTGCAGCAGGATGCCTGGGTACAGTGGGATGTTATAACCGAGGGGCCGAACGCCGCCGGACTCGTCAGGGCCAACGAGGGGGCTTTTCTCCGGGCGCATCTGGTCGGCGAGGACGAAAACGTCTTTCTGTGTGATGGTATCCCTCAGAAAAACCGGCAGGGGACCCCGGATACCATCAAATTCTGCGTTCGCCGACGCACCGGCGAGGATCTCAGCAGCACCTTTGTGACCCTGTTCGAGCCCGGGGCCGCGGAACCGACTGTTGAAAGCGTGCGCCGTGTGGATACGCCGGATCCTGACCTCGTCGCTCTGAAAATTAGTCTCAAATCCGGTGCGACACACTACTACTTCAATGCCCCCGACGCTGCTGCTGGGTGCGAAATCCAAGACGGGATCCGTTTTGCGGGGCGTGTGGGTCTGCTGTGTCTGGACGCTGCAGGTGATGTAGCGCAGGCATATTTACATGACGCGACATTGCTGGCGAAGGGCGACTGGCGGCTGGAGGGGCCGTCAACGCTGCAGACCACCGTCAGCGAGTGTGACTACTCGGAAAACACCGTCACGGTGGCGGATGCTTTGACCACCGACCGAATCGTGAATGGCCACACCGCCGTGATACTCCGTGGCGCGTATGGTGCGACCTTCACCATCCGCGACGTTGTGGGAGACCGCACGCTTGCATTTGGCGATCAGCTCCCCATCAAGGGTCGGGCGTACGTGAAGGAGCTCAAGCCCGAAGAAGCGAAAATCCTGACACCGACGCGGCTGGCATTCGTTGTGCCCGGCATGTCCGTGGTCAATGAGAAGATGGAGCCCGTGGGCCGGGTGGCTGACGCTTCCGGCGGGGCACTCACGCTGGAGAAACCGTTTCAGGACAGTGACTTCCCCGACGCGGACGGCGACGGCACCGTACGGGCGTATG
>JBKHJK010000274.1:0-4547 GCA_046538215.1 Armatimonadota bacterium | reverse complement strand
ATCTACGCCAGGGCCGCGCGGAGGTGGCCCGGGCGGAAGCGGCCCTGGCAAACGCCCGGGCGAAACTGGCCTATGCCACCATCGAGGCGCCCATCACGGGTGTCATCGGCACCGTCACCACGCAGGAGGGCGAGACGGTGGCGGCGGGGCTGAGCGCCCCCACGTTCGTGGAGATCATCGACCTGGGACGCCTGGAGGTGGACGCCTTCGTCGATGAAGTGGATATCGGAAAAGTGAAGGTGGGGCAAAAGGCCCAGTTTACCGTGGACGCCTTTCCGGATCGCACCTTTGCCGGACATGTGCGGGCCATATATCCCGACGCGGTTATACAGGACAACGTGGTCTACTACGACGTGGTGATAGAGATCGAGGACGACTACGCCGGCCTGCTGCGCCCGCAGATGACTACCAACGTGACGATTTTCCTCGAGACAAGGGAAGATGTGCTCTTTGTGCCCAACGGCGCCGTGCATCGCGAACAGGGTGAGACGGTCGCCTACGTGGTCAGAGACGGCAGCTCGGAGAGGCGAGTGGTGGAAATCGGAGTGCGGCAGGACGGCGAAGCGGAGGTCGTCGAAGGACTCAAAGAGGGCGAAGAGGTTCTGCTGGAACTTCGGGGTGAGTGACTGAAGAAGGGAGGACGAACAATGATCGAAGTTGTGGATGTACATAAGACTTACACAAATGGCCAGGTGGCCACGCCCGTGCTCAAGGGCGTCTCTTTCACGGTGGAGGAGGGTGAATACGTGGCCATCATGGGGGCCAGCGGAACGGGCAAGTCCACGATGATGAACATTCTGGGCTGTCTTGACAAGCCCACCAGCGGCCACTACCGGCTGGAGGGAACCGACGTGGTGAATCTCGACGACCGGGGATTGTCCCGCATCCGGAACGAAAAAATCGGTTTCGTCTTCCAGACCTTCCATCTGCTGGAACGAACCACCGCCCGGCGGAACGTGATGCTCCCCCTGATTTACGCCAGTAAATATCCACACGATGCCGCTGAACGCGCCGACCGTTCGCTGACAGAGGTGGGGCTGGCGGAGCGTGTGAACTATCGCCCCGCCGAACTGTCGGGAGGGCAGCAGCAACGGGTGGCCATCGCCCGGGCACTCATTACCGATCCCGATGTTATCCTCGCCGACGAGCCGAGCGGTAACCTCGATAGCAGGAGCGAGCTGGAAGTGCTGAGCGTTTTTCAGCGTCTCCACGCAAGCGGCCGGACCCTGGTGGTGGTCACACACAGCGAAACAGTGGCGGAGCATGCCCAACGGGTGATTGAGCTGGACGATGGACGCATCTCCGGCGATCATCCTGTCCGGCAACGACGCGACGCCCGGCGAGAGCTGGAGCAGATCGAAGCCGAGGATGTGGTGTGATGAGAGTACTGCGAATTGCCAGGGAAGGCCTGCGGGCACTGGGAGCAAACAAGCTGCGCACGTTCTTCATGATGGCCGGCATCATCATCGGAGTTGCCTCCCTAACAGTCGTAATATGCGCGGGTCAGGGGACGCGAGAGCAGGTCATGGTCCTGGTAGCCCGTCATGGCCTTGATACACTGATGATCCGCCCGGAGGAAAGCGGCGGCCTGGGCGGTGACCGCTCATTAGTTTCTCTATCCGAGGAGGATGCCCAGGCCATTGAGACTTCCGTGGGAAATGTGAAGCAAGTTGCTCCGGTTCAGAATCAGAGAGGTCAGAAGATCGAATACTTGGGGACCTCTCTCACAACAATGGTCTTTGGCGTTACTCCGGCTTGGGCAGATGTAAGGCGGTTTGGCGCTGGCAGCGGGGAATTCATAACTGATGAAGAGCTGTCGCTTTCAAAGAGGGTCTGTCTCCTCGGGCAGACGGTCAAGAATACGCTGTTCGGCGATGCTGATCCCCTCGGACAAACTATTCGCGTCGGCAATGACCTCTTCACCATAAAGGGCGTTCTCATAAGAAAGGGGGCTTCTGCGAGCGGAAAAGACAGAGATGACAGAATCGTAATTCCACTCACCACGGCCTCCAAGAGGCTTTTTGGCCGGACGTATTTGGACCAGATCGTAGTCCAGGTCCGGGACGTGGGGAATATTCATAAAGCCGCCGAAGAGACACGCGCGTTGCTTCGGGACCGGCATGGAATTCGAGCCGGCGTTGAAGACGACTTTTCCATTCGAGAGCCCGAGGAGTTAATAAAGACGGCCTCAGGAATTTCCACAACCCTAATTGTCTTACTTATGGCAATTTCCGCAATCTCCATGCTGGTAGGTGGCGTCGTGATTATGAATCTCATGCTCATGTCCGTATCTGAAAGGACGAAGGAGATTGGCCTCCGTCGGGCAGTGGGTGCTCGCAAACTCGATATCACCATGCAGTTTGTTATTGAAACTCTTTTGGTCGTTTTTATCGCGGAATTAGCCGGGATCGTATTGGGCATGGGTATTGCCACGGCTCTTTCTGTTGCGCAAATGATGCCCATCAAAATCAGCTGGCAACCATTCATCCTGGCCACACTATTTTGCGGCGTTATCGCCCTGACTTTTGGATTCTACCCTGCCAAAAAAGCGGCAAGAACAGAACCCGTTAGAGCGTTGCGAGGATAGGCTGGCATGGGTTACATCAATACTTTAGGCGGAACAACATTGATAGAATTGACTGAACTTGAAAAGATATATAACAGTGGGGCAGTTGCCACAGAGGTGCTCAAAGGAGTTTCGTTCAGCATCCAGGCAGGTGAATACGTGGCTATCATGGGTGCCAGCGGAACGGGCACGTCCACGATGATGAACATTCTCGGCTGTCTTGACAAGCCCACCAGCGGCCACTACCGGCTGGAGGGAACCGACGTGGTGAATCTCGACGACCGGGGATTGTCCCGCATCCGGAACGAAAAAATCGGTTTCGTCTTCCAGACCTTCCATCTGCTGGAACGAACCACCGCCCGGCGGAACGTGATGCTCCCCCTGATTTACGCCAGTAAATATCCACACGATGCCGCTGAACGCGCCGACCGTTCGCTGACAGAGGTGGGGCTGGCGGAGCGTGTGAACTATCGCCCCGCCGAACTGTCGGGAGGGCAGCAGCAACGGGTGGCCATCGCCCGGGCACTCATTACCGATCCCGATGTTATCCTCGCCGACGAGCCGAGCGGTAACCTCGATAGCAGGAGCGAGCTGGAAGTGCTGAGCGTTTTTCAGCGTCTCCACGCAAGCGGCCGGACCCTGGTGGTGGTCACACACAGCGAAACAGTGGCGGAGCATGCCCAACGGGTGATTGAGCTGGACGATGGACGCATCTCCGGCGATCATCCTGTCCGGCAACGACGCGACGCCCGGCGAGAGCTGGAGCAAATCGAAGCCGAAGAGGTGGCGTGATGAGAGTACTGCGGATTTCCAGGGAGGGGCTGCGGGCGCTGGGCGCAAACAAGCTGCGCACGTTTTTCATGATGGCCGGCACGATGGTGGGGATAGCAGCACTGACCATTATTATGGCCGTGGGACAGGGGACCGAGCGAAAGGTAATGCGTCGCATCGAGAAGTTCGGCCCCCGGGCCATGATGCTGGTGAGCGGCGGGCCGGGAAACGCGCCCGGCCCCGATATCGCCGTAACCACGCTGAAACTCCGGGACGCCGACGCTGTCAGGGAACAGATAAGCGGGCTCGAAGTCGTCTCCCCAGCGGCAATGAAGCGCCGCATGACCCTCCGGCGGGACGGCCGCACGCACAGGGCAACCCTTTTCGGCGCCGAACCATCCTGGCACCGTGCATGGGACTGGTATGCAGCGCAGGGGGAAGGCATCACCTCGCAAGACGTCACCACCATGGCGCGCGTATGCGTGCTGGGCCAGACCACCAGGGAAGAGCTGTTCGGTGATCAGGAGGCCATCGGCGAGCGGATATACGTCAATAACGTCAGCCTGGAGGTGAAGGGAATCCTCCAGAAGCGGGGCACCACTCCCATGGGCGGGGATTTCGACAACCGGGTGATCGTGCCCCGAACGACCGCCATGCGCCGGATACTTAACGTGGACCACCTGGGATATATCCGGATCCTCGTAAACGATGCGGACGATATACCGCAGAAGACCGAGGAGATAAAGTCCCTGATGCGAGAGCGCCACCGTATAAGCGCCGCCGAGGACGATGATTTTCGGATCATCAGTTCCGAGCAGATTTCAAAGATGGCCCGCGGCACTTCGCGTACGCTCTCCGTCCTGTTGGTGGCATTGGCCGGGCTGAGTCTGGTGGTCGGGGGGGTGGTTTTGATGAATATCCTGCTGATCTCGGTGACAGAGCGCCGAACCGAAATCGGCCTGCGCCGGGCGCTGGGGGCGAGCCGGGATGATATATTTGCGCAGTTCCTGGCCGAATCCCTGGCCGTCACCCTGCTGGGCATGGGGGTCGGCGCCGGGCTGGGGTGGGCGGCCTGTGTGGCGATCCCCCTGGTGAGCGACCTGCCCGTGGCGATTTCCTGGGAACCTTTCGCCCTCGGTGTCACATTTGCCCTGCTGGTGGGGGTGGTTTTCGGGGTGCAGCCCGCGCGCCGGGCGGCCCGCCTCAACCC
>JBKHJK010000273.1:0-4548 GCA_046538215.1 Armatimonadota bacterium | reverse complement strand
TTATACTACTATTGCTCGTAATATTGAGAGTTTTGCCCTTTTTCAGCAGTTAGATAATCGCAATGACCACCAGCAGTTCAATAAGAGTAAAACCTTTACGCATAAGCGTGCTTCCTTTCATGATTGGAATATGTGTTGAGTCTCTTGCGTTATTATACCCTGCTGCGTTGAAAATACGCAACATAAGGGGCATGTACGCACACCTCACGGCACCCGGTCATACACACAAGCGCACCCCCACAATTGGCAGTGGAGGTGCGCTTGAGAATAGCTCATCAATGGAGCCCGGCGGGGGACATATCGTGCAGGTGCTAATTATGCACCTCATCTGTCCCACAATTCATTCAATCCCCTGATGGTTTCTTCGACGATGACTCTGCCGCCCTCGGGGCCGACCTCATTGTCGTACACGCCGCCCCCGTAGCCCCTGTTGGCGATGGCGCGCTCGGAGGGCAGATAGGTGCCAGGCCATCCCTCATTTGCCGCAAGCTGGACGAGGAATGTCTGCACCGCCGGACTGCGGGCCTTCATGCGGATTCCATAATCCAGAAACAGCTCGAAGCGGTTGGTGGCAAACGCCATATCGCCCAGCCGGACGAGGTGCAGGTCCATCGGGATCTCCGGGCAGTCCTCCTGCTGCTCATAGCGCTGCAGCACTCGCCGCGCCCGCTGGGCAAGCCGGTACTGGCTTTTGCCTTCGGGAGGATCGGTCTCCAGGGCCTTGAGGTCCTCGCGCACCTCCGCGGCCTCCTCATCGGTCACCATCCGGCGCGGTAACCTGATCTCCCGGACGAGGTGCTGAAACGGCAGCTCTGTCTCAATGGCCGTCCGCGCCACCGGCAGGACCTCATCCACGGCATCGGCCAGACGGCGCCCGATCTCCTCGCGCATGGTGATCCCGCGCAGCTTCAGCATCCGCTCCTCGGCCTCTTTGTACCACAATCGGTGAGGCGACTGGTCCCCGGCCGTCGAGCACTGTGGCAGGATCTGGATGTGGCTGCCGTGCCGCCTGCGAATTTCCTGGCGCACCTCGTGCCAGAAGTCTGCGGAGATGTACATCGCGCCCTCGGTTTCCTGCGACGGACACGCCAGGTTCACCACCACCCCGGTCAGTTCATTGCTCGCGTCCCACGTGTAAAGCAGGTCCACGTAATGGTCCTCATAGCCCTCGATGTGACTGAAGGATGGATCGTTGGTGTCGCCGTACATCCGGGTGAAGCCCCCGACGACGGCTCCGGGGCGACGATCGGCGTCCTCCTCGAAATACGTCGCGCGGCGGTTATGACCCACCACGGCGGTGCCCAGGCCCCAGCTCACACCCCCCGGCCTGCGATCATTCCACGCCTCCGTCACGGCCTCTGCAATACCGTTTTGGAGCGTTTCCATGTATTCCTCCGCAGTCATTACCCCCTCCGGGAGCGGCTCTTGTCCATAGCGGTTGACAAGCGCATTGGGGGCTGTGTGGGTATGAGTGGCGTGGAGGACGACGGTGTCAGGATCAATCTCCGGCGCCCGGGCACGCAGCGTCTGGCGGCACAACTCCAGGAAGTTGTTCTGGTCATACCACCTGTGGCGAAATCCGCCGAGGTCGCACGAGACGAACACGATCGCCTCCTGCGGGGAGTCGCCGGTGGACAGCGCCAGGGCGTTCACCGTCACCGGGCCGTCAACCCCCTCGGAAATCCGCATGTGAAACTGTGCGCCGAGGACGACCGGCCGCTCAGGCGTGACATCCCTGCTCGCCCAGCCGATAGTGAGCGGGGGATATTGCTCTTTGCTCATGATATTTTTGGACTCCTTTCGGGAGATTACCACATGCCGTTAATGGTGTTTACCGTCCAGTCAACCAGCCTATCGCCACCCTCGGGGCCCACATCGGTGCTTGCAGGCACCGAACCGTACCCACCGCAGGCAATGGATCGCCTGCTTGGCAGGTAGGTGCCGTTGCATCCGGCCTTCTGGACCAGAAACGTCTGAGTGGCTTGGCTGAGCTCTCGCATTCGCACCGCATAATCCAGGTAGAGCTCAAAAGGGTTGGTGGCAAATGCAGTGTCGCCAAGGCGGACAACATGCGTCTCTATCGGGACGTTCGGATTGGTCTTCTGCAGCTCAAATCGTTTCCTGACCCGCTCGCCACGCTCCATCCTCCTGTACGCTTTTGTAACGTCAGTGTACCATCGTGGGGCATTGCGGATTTCTGGATTCTTTTGGATCTCATCCACAAGCCTTTCGTACTCTTCGCGGAACGGACGGGCCTCTTCGAGTGCTTCTTCGACATCCTGTTGGGATATCATCCGGCGGGGTAAATCAATGTTCTGCACTGTGTGGTCGAATATCGGGTTCCAGTCGATTTCCTCTTCCACATACGGGACCATGTCGCTTATAGCATTTGCGATCTTCAGTGCAATCTCCTCACGAGGCGCGTTTTGCCCGGTGTCTCTCCCCTTGAGACGCCACATACGCTCCTCGGCGCTCTTTCCTATCAGTACGTGTGGTGACTGATCTCCGGCCGGAGCACACTGTGGAAGGATGAATATGTCGTTGCCGAAACGTGTGCGTAGTTCCTGTCGCGTCTCATGCCAGTAATCGGCGCTTATCCGGTAAATATGCTCACTGACCTGTGAGGGACACGGGACATTGACTACCATGCCGGTCAGATTCTGATCTCGATCGTAGGTCATCATGGCATATACGGAATGATCCTCGTAGCCTTCGACGTGGCTGAATTCCGGTGTTCCTGCTTTGCCGTACATCTGACTCGTACCATCCCGGTAGTTCAAACGACGATTGCGGCCCACAACCGCATGCCCCAATCCGTATGCAATGCCGGAAATTTCGCGTTTCGCCCACGCCTGGATAATGGCATCGGCGATACGCTGTGCAGCAAAATCGACATACTCGGCAGGGGTCATGACCTCAAGCCCGATGTCAGGCCACATACCGAATTGGTTCACGTTCGCTGATTCGCCGTCTGTTGATATCAGGTGCCTGTACTCGCGGCCGTATTGCTCCATACCGTATGGCACCAGTCGGGCATCCGGCGCCGAATGTGTGTGAGTGGCACCGATGAACACATTACCGGCGTCGAGTTCTCCGCCAGCGGCTTCGACGCGCTCGCGTATGGCGTCCCGCAACTCATTGCTAATCGAGGCCAGATCACAGCTTACCATGACCACCTGTCCCCGTGCGCCTGCGCCGTTGGCTGATTCAACCGCAAGTGCAGTGGCCGTTACCGGATCCATCACGCCTTCGGAAACTCTCGCATGAAACTGGCCGGCGAGGATCACATCATCATCGGGCGTAATATCAGCCTGGGCCCATCCTATCTTTACACGATCATTGATAGAACCCATAATTCCCTCCTGTTGGTTTTCTTGCGCCGCGCTTTCTGTCAGTGGTTGCGCCAATGGACTGGACCAGCGGCTGTCTGCTTATTACTAGAGACTGTTGCAAAAATACTATTTCGCACTATATCAGGGGGATGGACGTCAAGAGAAAAATCTACTAGAGTAAAGAGGATCATGTAATAGTGGCTCATAAAATTCCCAGACACTCTCAAAGAGCATTGACTCGGGCTGGAAGCTGGGCACGAACAGCCACAACGTGCCACCCTGGATTTAGAGAACAAAATCCAGGGCCGAGCCACGGCTTCTTTCGTTTTTATGAGGCACCATGCTTGCTGCCCCGCAGCTGTTGTCTGTGTGTCCATATTGCGAGATGTGGGGCGGGATATCCTGCTTTGAAGGCCAAAAACTCTTCGGACAGGCCCGTATTTTTGCCTGCTGCATGGCCAAAAAAACGCACCGCCAAAGAGACGGTGCGCGTTTTCAGATATCATTTGACCGCACTATGCCGGCGAAGCTGGTCTCGCTCACCGGTTGAGCGGGTTTTTCGTGGCGGGCCCCGGAGGTTAGTTTGTTATGTAGCCGTGGTCGTCGAAGTCTCCGGCGATGGAGCCCTCGGTAAACCACTTGGCGTGGCCGTCCAGGAAGTTAACGTTCTGCCCGTCGTTATGCGCCCAGGTGCCATAATCTGAGCCGCCGTGGTCATCCGTCGGCAGCCACGGCCAGTACGCATAGCGGCCTCTGTCAAGCTCGGTCATGACCGCCTGTCGCGATGCGTCCTTGTCAAAGGCGGCAATGCTGTAGCCCGTGGAGACTCCGCGGATGAAATACTCCCACCCGTAGTCGCTGTACACCGAGATCCCGCTGGTGGGATGCTGCACGTGATTTGGACTCTGGCTGGGACACAGAAAGATCTGGATGTTCTTGACGTAGGGCAAAATTGCGCTGTGGGCGGATTCGCCCCCAACCGTCAGTCCGTCATCGTAGCCCGAAATCAGCCGCCGCGAGCTGCGGGGCAGCTTCTCGTCGTAATCCTGCGCGTACATCAAAAAGCCCAGTGCGAGCTGTTTCATATTCGACAGGCAGTTCGTCTGCCGGGCCTTCTCTCGCGCCCGGGCGAAGACGGGGAACAGGATTGCAGCAAGTATCGCAATGATCTAACTGCTGAAAAAGTCTTTGGTGGTCTTATTTATATTGAACTATT
>JBKHJK010000272.1:0-4554 GCA_046538215.1 Armatimonadota bacterium | reverse complement strand
GTACAACACCGCCTGCTTCATTGATCGCGAGGGCGCCATTATCGGCAAGTATCACAAGTACCAGCCCACGGTGGGGGAGATGGTGGACCGGGGCATCGAGCCGGGGACGGACGCCGAGGTGTTTGATACGGATTTCGGCAAAGTCGGTGCGGCGATCTGCTTTGACATCAAGTTCGTGGAGGTCGGGCAGCGGCTGGCAGCCAACGGTGCCCGGCTGGTCTGCTTCGGATCCGCCTTTGTCGCCGGACAGCGCCTGCTGCATTGGGCGCGCGACTTCGGCTTCTATATCGTCTCCTCGTGTATCCGCAGAAGCTACATTGTGGATATGGCCGGTGGCCGGTTCCTGGCCGAAACAGGCTATCAGATTGACGAGGTGCGAAACGGCGTCGTCCCTCCGATGTGCACGGCGGTGGTGAACATGGATCGCGAGTTTTTCCACCTCGACGAAAACCAGCCGCGGCTGAAGGAATGCATCGCAAAGTACGGCACCGGCGTCGAATGGGAGATCTACCGCCCGGAGGCGCATTTCACACTGGCCTCGAATATGCCAGATGTCAGCATCGAGGACATCATCGAGGAGTTCGGCTTCGAGACCTGGCGTGAGTATCTGGCCCGCTCTCGCGATGTTCGCCAACGGAAGGTGGCTGAAATAGACTGACAGTCGCATTTCCGGTCCTGAACAGAAGTTTGTCGAGATTGGCAGGATTCAAGCCGGGTATATTGAAATTGCATATTGCAGGCAATATTTCATAACACTGAGGGATGTGAAGACATGCGCAAAGGTTTCACACTTATCGAGCTTCTGGTGGTCATCGCGATCATCGCCATACTGGCGGCGATACTCTTTCCTGTGTTTGCACGAGCGAGGGAGAAGGCACGGCAGACAAGCTGTCTGAGCAACGTCAAGCAGATCTGCCTGTCGGCACAGATGTACGCGCAGGATTACGACGAGAAATATCCGGTGTTCAATATTGGTGGAACGTATCCGTATTCCAACGGAACATGGATCGGTGCATGGTACAAGCTGCTTGAGCCGTATCTGAAGAACGAGCAAATCCTCGCCTGCCCGTCCTACAGCCACCGTCGCGCCCCCGGGGCGGCCGACGATGACACCTCCGGATATGGCTGGAACAGGCATATTCACACCGATCACTGCGCGATGGCAGACTTCGAATACCCGGCCGAGACCGTAATGCTGGGGGACGCCGCCGGGGCTTCCAACTACCGGATCTATTCACGCGCATACTACGACGACTGCAGCAGCAGCTCGACCTACCTTGACCCGCGACACAACGAAGGCGCCAACATCGGGTTGTGTGACGGACACGCCAAGTGGTATAAGATCAACCTCCCGCGCGTCAACTGCCCTGAAAACTACGGAGGCGGGGTCGGCGACCTGCGCTGGAACTGACCTCGGTTGCACAACTGCCGCGTGTCGGCGAAAAATGGCAGCAACGACCAGCCGCTCCGGGTCCGCGTGACCGGGGCGGTTTTTTCATTCTCTGCTGCATGTTCGACGACACGCGTTGAGAATGCGAATCTCGATTCCCGGCAGGCGATCACGCACTGACCGCGAAATATAAGTACGCTGATTTCGACCGTGCACAATACAGCCCACCGGAGGACGCTATGCGTACATACCGGATTTCAGTTGCCCTCATCGTCCTGGCTTCAATACTCTGTGCCGGAGGTGCCGTCGCGGTGGATATCCCCGCCATGCCCGAGCTAAAGACGTTTCATACCGATGTGCCCATTGCCGTCGCTGGTGAGGCGCAGGTCATTATTGCCGTGCCCGAGGGAGAGGATTATGCCGCTCTGGGTGACCGAATTGCCGGGGCTGTTGAGAAGATATCGGGGGCCGCAGTGTCGGTCAAACCCGCTTCCGAGCTCTCCCCGGAAATGGTGCAGGATACCGGCGCCATCCTGCTGGGATATTTCGCCAACAACCCCATGGTCAGTCGCATATATGACGAATATCTCATCACCCTGGACACAAAATACCCTGAAGACGGATACGTGATCCGCACGGTGCACGACCCTCTCGGTGCGGGGACCAACTTCGTGTATCTCGGTGGCGCGGATGCAGAGGCCGTCACGAAGGCGGTGGATGACTTCCTCGGCACACTGCCCGAGCAGGGGGATATCGTCTATCCGCACACGGTGAAGGTGGTGCAGGCCGACGGCTCCCTCCCCTACACACCCAACGCGGACCGGGTGGAGGCGGCCATAGAAAATGCGAAAGGGAAGAACTTCCGGGCGGTGGCGAGTATCCTGACAGGCGCCGGGACTTCCTATTATCGCACGGGAAATCCCGAGGACGTACAGATATTTCGGGGTGTGGCTCCGATTTTCAGGGAGGTTTTCCGCAAGCTCGGCGATGTCGGAGACATGCGTGGCGCCATCTACCTCATGAATGCCTGGGACGCGGTGGAGGAGTCATCAGAGCTCAGCACCGAGGACCGCGCTGAAATCAGCGAGATGATGTGGGAACTCACCCAGCGTTTCACTGCCCCGCGCACACGGGGCGCAGACCCGGGCGATGCACCTGCGGGCAATAGCTGGAACGCCCGGGTGACCTGCGACCTGGCCCGCTACTGGCACAAGTATTACGGCCTGGATCCGAACAATGTATGGACGTGGGCCAACGAACGCTTCCAGAAGCAGTCACAATTTTGGCGCTCCAAGGAGGACTGCCCCGGCTATGGTGGCATGACCATGTACGATGTCCTGTACTATGTCCTGCCCTTCCAGCATCAGAAATACTGGGACGAAGGCACAGGGCGAAAAATGGCTGATTACGGCATGGCTGTGATGAACAACCTCGGCGGCCACGCCGGATTCGGTGACACCAGCAGTATGGGCTCTATCGGACACTGGTCCAATATCTTCCGAGTGGCCACATGGAAGCTGCGTGACGGCAGATATCTGTACGCCGAGCAACATTCCAGCGGCGCTGGCAGAGGCAGCGGCGACTTCTTCTACAACGACTGGTTCCAGGATGAAATCCCGCCGGAAAAGCCTGAAGACATCATGGGCGTTCATGTGGTGCCGCTCCCGGACTGGGTGTACGAGCACCGGGAGAGTGTCCTGGGCACCGCACCCAGCGAAATGAACCCGACGCTGGACGCCGATCCCGTCCCACCGAGGAATGAGTGCTTCGATAAGATTACCTTCCGCGACAGCATGATCCCCGATGACCAGTACCTCATCCTGGGCGGCATTTCCCACGGCTACCACGCTCATCCCGACGGCAACTCCATCATCGAAATGACCGACGAAAACCGCTACTGCCTTTATGACAGCGGCTACTTCATCCCTGACACCATCGAGCACAACACACTGGTGATCTTCCGGGACGGGCTGTTTGAACCGGTGCCGCGGCTCACCGGCCTTGCGCACCTGGGCAGCTTCGAACACACCGGCATGACGCAGACGTATCTCAACGGTTACAACGAAGCCGACTGGCGCCGCAATATCATCTGGAACAAGGAGAAGTATTTCGTGGTCATTGACGAGGTGCAGGCCATTGAACCCGGCAATTACGGGACGCTCGCCGTATTCCGCACCCTGGATGACAACACGCCGGAAATTCTTGAAGACCGAGTAAGAGCCACCTACCGCGGCCAGCCGTTCAATATCGTCAGCGCCTCCCACACGCCCTTCAAGCTCACCAGGCCGACGCCGGATTACCAGGGACGCCACTCGATCATTGAAAGCAAATCCGAAAATCTCGAGGCCGGAGACAGGATGTGGTTCCGCAACATTCTGTACACCGAGGCCATCGAAGATGAATGGACGTGCGAGATCGTCCCGGCGGCCGACAATGCAGTGTTCATCAAATCTCCAGAGGGCCACGCACTGGCCGCCGCCGGTCCCTGCGAGCCTGCTCCCGATATGATCGTTGACGCGGCCCTGTCTCACATAAGCGCCGAGAGCTTCGCGCTTACCGCCGGGAGGACGCTCACGGCAGGCCAGACGTGGTTCGCCTCCGACGTACCCGTGGATATCGAGGTAACACTGGGAGACGAGTCCGCCACGGGTGTTATCGAAGCCGATGAGAAGGCCGTGGTCCGCCTGCTGGCCGCCGGTGACACGGTGAGGCTGAATGGAGAGGCCGTGAGCGCGCGCGTCGGCCCCGACAGCCTGGAGGTTGATATACCCGCAGGGCGCCATACCATCGCATTCACGCCAAAATCGCAGGAAATTTCGGCGAACTGGGCGGACCTGTATGCGCAGGCAGAAGAGAAGCACAAAGCGGCGCTGGCGGCACTCTCCGGGGGCGACGGGGCCGATAGCGAAATGCAGGCCGACTGGACGGTCGAAAGCGCCACCAGCAAAACCAAAACCGTCTATGTCAACGAAGCCGGTGAAGAGGTTCGAAATCTCACCGGAATAGGGCAGGCGAAATGCTGGACTGAAGCGCAGCGTGGCGCAGGACCCCGCAGTGCGACCGATGGCAATATGGACAGCTACTGCGCCACCAAAAGCAGCCTGGCGTGGACCTCAGACCTGCCCAAAGACATCGGCATGGAATGGAGCTCACCGGTCGATGTC
>JBKHJK010000271.1:0-4561 GCA_046538215.1 Armatimonadota bacterium | reverse complement strand
CTATGGCCGTGTCCTGATCCGCGAGGCCCTGGTAGGGCGCCATGACGTACCACCTATCGTCCCTGCGCTCAAGGACGACCTGTTCCTCACCAGGACGTTGCACCTCCAGCTTCTGTGCAACCCTTGTCTGCAGACCAAATAGTTCCTCTTTTTCAGGAACCCGCCCTCGTTCGCTTGTAAAAATGTAAACCGCCAGGGCGATAAAAATAAGCGCGGCTGCGATGGTTCTGACATACGCTCTCATGGCGCCTCAGGTTCCCCTCCTTCGCCACCAGATAATGCCACCGATAACCAGTACGAGCACCGGAACGATGACCGCCGAGATCAGGATAGCCAGGGTTTTCTGGCCGGAAACAAGGGGCATGCTGCGGTCCGGTTCCTCCTGCGGTGGGATGGTCACCAGCTTCTCGTTGCTGGTCAGCCATGCGATGGAGCTGGTTGCGAGAAAAACGTTGCTGCGCAGGCCGATATGATACAGGTCATCGCGGATAAAATCATAGTCGCCGATCGCCACGATGCGAGATCCTGAACCGTCGCTATCGGGCGGTGGCGGCTGCCCCGGTAGCTGCGGCTCCTGCTGTTGGCCGGTATCAATGGCAACAGCGAGCGTCAGTGGACCTCCGGGCTCATCAGCGTCCTTCTCCACGGCTCCGCTGCTACTTGTTTCGAGCCACGCCCTGCCGGTTGATTCCATAATTGCCGTGGCAGGACCGGACGGTGGCTGCGGCGCACCGGGACTCGCCGGCGGCGGGGCCGGTGAACTCACCTCAAATGCAATACAGGTCGGAAGCGCAACCATGGACAGGTCTCTGACAATATCGTGTCCTTCGTGTTGGGCAACGACGGGTACCTGTGGATTGCCCTGCAACGCGCGTGCGGGATCCACCACGATGCCTTTCATGGGCATGACGCCATAGCCTTCAAGGAGGAAGGAGAAATCAGGTGCGGGGGGTGTGGCCAGTGCCAGGAAGAGATTTCCTCCCTGCTCGACATACTCACTGATCGCCTTCTTCTCTTTGTCCAGAAGCGGCTGCTTGGCGCCGACGATTGCCAGAACCGCGCAATCCGAAGGCACCTGTGGGTCCTCCTGTGTGGCCAGCGTCAGGCTTTGGACCTGGTACTGCTCGTTTTCGAGATATCGTTTCAGCACCGAGGCGCCCTTTTCACCCGACGCCTCAATATTCTGCTCGCCATGGCCGCTCAGCAAGTACACCTTTGTTTTTTCGCCGGTTGTGGCGGCCAGGATGGCGCTGGAGAGCTGCTCTTCGGTGCCTCCCTGAACCTCCTCGCGTCTGTCTCCTGCTTCAACAAAGATTGTCCCTTCGTACGGGCGGTTGTATTCCTCCACTTTTTCCAGATCAACCATCGGGTCGTAGATTTGCACATGGATCTTCGATGACTGTATCTCGTATTCGCGCAACAAATCGCGGAGCTTTTGTGAGTTATAGTAATCGGGTCCGAAGAAGGCCGTAATCGTCACCGGCGCATCGAGGTTTTTGATGATCTGCAGAGTGCCCGGGGCCAGCGAATGCAGCTTCGCCTCCGACCAGTCGGCGCGGAGTATATGGTGTCTGCCGGCGATGTAATTTGCCATGCCGATGATACCGATAATCAACACCGTAAAAAGCACGGAACTGAGCACGGCCTGAAAGCCTCGTGCCCTGACCTGCTGTATCACCGCATTGATGTTCGTCGCCAGCCAGAAAGCGATTGCGAGGGCCGCGATAACGAAGACGACCTTTGGGCCAACGGTCAGCCCCCTGGCGACACCGGTCCAGATCATGCCGGCGACCACAGCTACAAGACCGACCCAGCCGGCCACTTTTCCGGCGATCGTCAGTGGTGAGGTCTTCACCGACTCGGCCGCCTTCAACCGCGGATCCGGCGGTACGCTTCGTTTGGGTTGTTTATCGGGCGTGAACTGTGGACGTTCGTCCCTTTCGGCCATATTGCTTCACCTGCCCGCGAGGGATGTTGTTTTCGGCTTTTACACGGTTCGACGGTTTTCAATGGCGCGCACGGCCATGAACAGGAAAATCACGACAAGACTCACAAAAAACAGCAGATTCTTACCATCCACGATACCGCGTGTGAAATCCTGGAAATTCTCGTAAACCGACAGTCGCGCGGCCACCTCCGACACGAAGGTGGTGCCAGAATAACTCAGCCAGCCAACCAACCAGAAAAACAGTGCGATGGAGGTCCCGATGAGCCACGCGGCTATCTGGTTATCGGTGACGGAGCTGGCAAACGTCCCGATGGCCAAAAAGGCCGCGCCAGCAACGAACAGCCCGATGTAGCCACTGCCGATAACGCCCCAGTCGGGATTGCCCCACGCCTCATACATCAGCGGGAACTCCAGGGTCACAAAAAGAATCACCAGATAGACGCTGAGGGCTCCGAGGAACTTGCCGATGGCGACTTCCACATCAAGCACCGGCTTGGTCATCAGTAATTCGATTGAACCACTTGAAAGCTCCTGGGCGATCAACCCCATTGTCAGCACCGGTGCCAAAAGCAGCGTCAAAAAGACCATGCTGTGAAAAATCGGCGCCATATCCGCCTGTGCCTGGCCGCTGGAAATCGAAAGTGTAAAAATGAACCCGCAGATGAACACGAAGAAGAACATCGCCACGTATGCAAGCGGTGAAACGAAATACGAGCGAATTTCACGTCCTGTGATCGTGAGAATGTTGCGCATGGCTACGCGACACCCTTCTCTTCGGTGGTAAGCTGTCGGAATACGTCTTCGAGGCTCATCTCAATGGCACGGAGTTCGAGCAATCCCCATCCCTGTTTGACCACGAACTCCGCCAGGTCGGCGCGTGCATCATCGGTGCCTGCCGAGGTATCAATATAAAACGACTGATTGTCTTCCGGTACGGTCGTCACACCATCAACCCAGGCAAGCTCCTGGAGCCGGTCCATGCTCGCATCGTCGGTTTTTTGCAGCTTCAGCAATATGGTCTGGCTGTCACGAAGCTGGCTCATCAGTGCTTCTGGCGTGTCCACGGCAACGATCTCGCCGTGGTTGATGATGATGACACGCTCGGCGACCGCCTGTGCCTCCGGGAGAATATGCGTGGAGAGCATGATAGTGTGGTCGCCTCCGAGGCTGCGGATGAGATCTCGAACCTGGCGTATCTGGTTCGGGTCAAGACCGAGTGTCGGCTCATCGAGAATAAGAACATCGGGGTCGTGCAGCAAAGCCTGGGCGAGACACACGCGCTGTCGGAACCCCATGGAAAGCCGGCCGATGATCTGGTCATACCGCTCGGTCAGTCCACACGTTTCGATGACCCTGTCTATGCTTTCACCGATTGCTGCGGAAGACAGCCCTTCAAGACGGCCACAGAATGCAAGATACTGGTTGACGCGCATATCTTCATACAGGGCCGGGTTTTCGGGCACGTAGCCGATATGCCGCCGCGCCTCCACAGAGTGGCTGTACACGTCATACCCAGCCACTGAAGCAGTGCCGGCCGAGGCAGGCATAAAACCTGTCAGGATGCGCATCGTCGTGGTCTTGCCCGCGCCATTGGGGCCTAAAAAGGCAACGATCTCTCCACGGTCCACACTGAAGGACACCTCGTGAATTGCTCGGTGTGGACCGTAGTATTTTGTTAGGTCTTCGACTTCAATCATACGGCGGCCCTCCTCCGCAGAATCTGTGTCACTCGAACATACACAAAAGGGCCGACTCATTTCGACGAGCCTCCACCAGGCGCGCGTCGAGAAGAATCGCCCCGGTCCGTGACACTGCACAATGGTAGCACCATCGGACCTTCACACTGTATGTAACGGTGAATAAATGCGTCAAGTTCCCGCAATGCCACGGATAAGAGAAAAAAAGCTGCAAAAAAGAAGTTGCCGGGGCTGCGGTTTCCGGGAGAGGCCGCAACACCCGGCGATGCAAAGGGAGGGTTTGCTATTGAAAGTATATCCCTCCGCGAGAATTTTCAAACACATGTCCGCTGAGCTTACTGAGCCTGCTCGGTCTCCGCTTCCATTTCCTCCAGCTCTGTCTGGCGGCACACGATCTTGGTTCCTGAAAGCTTTGGATCGAAACCGCTGCGCACCCAGATATTGACGTTGCTCTCCAGGGCATATTCAACGGCTTCCTTCTGGATGACCTGCGGGAAGGGCTTTAGTTTGACCATCTCCAGGGCATTAATCCTGTCGAGCTTTTTGGCGTCATCGTGTTCATTGGGATCTTTGTCGTACACGCCGTCCACATCGGTCATCATGAAGCATTCTTCCTGGTCGAGGGCGTCGGCAAGAGCCACAGCGGTCTGGTTGCTGCCTCCGCGTCCCAGGATAGAGACCTCGTCGCGCTGGTGATCCTGGTCGTAGTAGTAGCCCTGGAAGCCTGCCACAACCGGAACGATGTCGTTATCCAGCATCTCCATGATGTAGCCTTTGTGAACCTTTGCGATGCGCCCGTCCACCGGCCCGCTTTCTGTGACGATACCCGCTTCCCGCCCTGTCAGTGACCGCGCGTGAATGCCCTGGGCGCGGAGTGTGATGGAAAGCGCGGCATTTGCCCGTAATTCCCCCGACA
>JBKHJK010000270.1:0-4567 GCA_046538215.1 Armatimonadota bacterium | reverse complement strand
GAGCTCGCCGACCGCACGCTTCTGGACGGCGAATCGATCATCCGCCCTGCGGAGGGTGAGATCGGAGCGGACCTGTACCTCTCGACCAGCTCCGCCGGTGGGGGTCTGCAGATCATGGTGGTCGGGCTGGTGCGGCGGATGACGGCTGAAAGCGCCGAACGGGCCGCCCTGGGCGCCGGAGCCATCGTCATGGATGTGCTGGCGCTGGATGACGGCCGCCTGCCGCATGAGCGGATTGACCGGATGCGGGCGCTGCGGCCGGATATGATACTGGTATCCGGCGGCATTGACGGTGGCGAAAAGCGCCGGGTGGTGGAGATGGCCGAGCTGGTCCGAGCCGCGCGACCGACACCCCGCCTGGGCGCACGCTACCAGCTTCCGATTATCTTCTCCGGAAATGTTGAGGCTCGCGAGGAGATCCGCAACACGCTGGAGGATATCGCCGACCTGACGGTGACCGACAACCTCCGCCCCACCATGGAAGAGGAGAACCTCGAGCCCACCCGAAAGGTCATCCAGGACCTGTTTTTGCACCACGTCATGGCCCAGGCCCCGGGGTATTCCAATCTCGTTCCCTGGACCGACGCCGATATCATGCCCACTCCCCGCGCGGTGGGCAGCATCATCCAGACCATCGCCCGGCGGGACGGTATCAATGTCGTCGGTGTTGACATCGGCGGAGCGACCACGGATGTCTTCAGCGTCTTCGAGGGCCAGTTCAATCGCAGCGTCAGCGCCAATCTGGGGATGAGCTACTCGATCTCCAACGTGCTGGCGGAAACGGGCATTGAAAATATCCTGCGGTGGGCCGCCGAGGATGTTGACCGGCACTACATAAAAAACCAGATACGCAACAAGATGATCCGTCCCACGACCATCCCGCAGCAGCTTTCGGGCCTGCGCATCGAACAGGGGATCGCCCGGGAGGCGCTGCGGCTGGCCTTCGAACAGCACAAATCACTGGCTGCAGGGCTGAAGGGCATTCAGCGCACCGGCGACATCTCCAGCGTGTTCGCACAGGAGCTTGGCGGCGGATCCATCGTTGACATGATGTCACTGGATCTGCTGGTCGGCTCCGGGGGCGTATTGTCTCATGCGCCGCGGCGGTCGCAGGCGGCCCTGATGCTGGTGGACGCTTTTATGCCCGAAGGGTTCACGCGCCTGGCGGTGGATAGTATTTTCATGATGCCGCAGCTCGGGATCCTTGCAGAGGTGCACGAAGAGGCGGCCACTCAGGTCTTCTGGCGCGACTGCCTGATTCCGCTCGGTGAGTGTCTCGCACCGGTGGGGCAGTACCGGGAGGGCCGCATCTGCATGACCGTTGCCATCACCGGGCAGGGAGACAGCCGGGAGATGGAAATCCGCTGGGGCGATTTTGTCCACATCCCCCTCGGGCGCGATGAAACGGCGACGATCACGGTTGATACGGTATTTGGCGTTGATGCCGGTGAGGGTCCGGGCCGCACCGTTGAGCACACTGTCACCGGGGGCGAGGTCGGACTGATTATTGATGCCCGCGGCAGGCCGATACACTTTTCGGAGCAAACAGATGAGCGCCTGCAGCAGGTGCACCGGTGGCATACTGCCGTGGACGCATATCCCGAAAGATCCGGTGAGGATTCCCCATGACACAGCCAGGGAATAACAGGAGGGCGGTTCACGCGTACACGCCCGGGCTGCGTGTGACCGACAGCGCGACCATCTGCAAGGTGCGCCGCCTGCCGCTGCCCGGCGAGGTGCATGTGGAGGTCGGCGATGAGGTCACCGCCGGCGATATCGTCGCCTCAACGGAACTCCCGGGGCGTGTGCAGACCGTCAACATCGCCCACGAGCTCAACTGCCAGCCCGACGAGATTGAACGCTACGTCATCAAAGATGTGGGCGAGGCCGTGGAACCCAACGAAATTATCGCCGAAAGCCGGGCTCTGTGGGGACTGTTTCACTCGTTCGTCAGAGCTCCCGTCCAGGCGACCATCGAATCGATCAGCGCCACCACCGGGCAGGTGCTTTTGCGGGGGAAGCCGAGGCCCGTGAAAATGGACGCTTATGTTGACGGGACGGTGGTGGAAATCCATGAGAACGAAGGGGTCACCATCGAAGCCCACTGCTCGCTGGTGCAGGGGATTTTCGGAATCGGTGGCGAACGGCATGGTGAGCTGGTCCTCGGAGTGGTCGGGCCTGATGAACCGCTGACGGCTCAGAAGGTTGAGCAGCATGCCGCCCCGGGCTGCGTACTCGTCGGCGGGTCGAGCCTGCAGCAGGACGCCCTGGATCTCGCCAGGGAGCGGGAGGTCGCTGCGGTCGTCACCGGCGCGATGGATTCTGACATCATTGACACGATACTGCACGGCGACCTGGGCGTCGGTATCACCGGCCAGGAGGACATTCCCGTAACAGTTATTATCACCGAGGGCTTCGGTGAGCTGTCAATGTCCGAACACGCTTTTGAGATTCTGGAGAGTCTCGCCGGCCACATGGCGTCCGTCAGCGGCATCACACAGATTCGGGCGGGGGTTATCCGGCCGGAAGTCATTGTTTCAGGCCGCGGTGTCGCCCATGTTGACAGCGGCGCTGAAGCGGAGCTGCAGATGGGCGTGGGCAGTATGATCCGGCTCACACGGGCGCCGCTGTTTGGAGAGATCGCCGAGGTCGTCGAGCTTCCCGCCGAGCCACAGCGGATCGAGACAGAGGCGGAGGTCCGGGTGCTCATCGCCCGGCTGCAGGATGGCCGAAAAGTCACCGTCCCGCGTGCGAACGTGGAGCTGATACAACAATGAAAAACCTCCGGGCACTGGCGTGCGCAGTTGCCATAGGGCTTTGTGTGGCGGTGTTGGCCGTTGCGGACTTCCCCGCACCGCGGGCGGTGGTCGTCGAGGACAATCCCGACGACAACGAGGGCACCAGCATCCTGGTGACGTGGCAAAAGCCCGCCGAACCTGCGGTGGAGACCTTCGTGCTCGGCGGGTACGAGGTTTTCGTCGCCAAGACCGGCAGGACGGTCATCGACTTCCGCAAGATCGCCCTGCTGGCCGACTCGGAGCAAACACGCTACATCGCCGGAGAGCTGTCCTGGCGGCGCAAATACAGGGCGCAGGTGCGGGCGCTGTACGTGCCGGAGGGCCGCAGCGTACAGGTCGAACCGACCGAGCCGCTGGAACCGACCAATGACATCATTCGGCGCTCGGCTCCCGCCCCCAGCACCATGGCCACCACACCCCGGGGAACCTGGTATAACACCGACCGCACGAATGTCCTCGTCTGGGTGCTGGTGTACTCGGTCGTTGTTGTCCTGGCGATCATCCTCGCCCGTCGGCGCGAGCTGTATATCCGGCCCATCGCCGGACTGAAGGCCGTCAATGACGCCATCGGACGCGCCACGGAGATGGGCCGTCCCGTCCTGTTCGTCACCGGCCTGTCGGGGATCAGCGATGTCGCCAATATCGCGGCAATGCTCATCCTGGGGCACCTCGCCAAACGCACGGCACAGTATGAAACACCGCTGATCGTTCCGAATTCCGATCCCCTGGTCATGGCGGCGGAGCGTGAGATCGTCCGTGAGGCGTATCTGGAGGCCGGAAAGCCCCAGCTTTATGACCCGGACAACGTGTTTTTTATCACCGACAGCCAGTTTGGTTTCGTCGCCGCCGTGGACGGTATCATGATGCGGGAGAAGCCCGCCGCGAACTTCTATATGGGATACTTTTTCGCCGAATCCCTCATCCTCGCCGAAACCGGCAACGCCTCGGGAGCCATGCAGATCGCAGGCACCGACGCCGACACGCAGCTTCCCTTCTTCATCACCGCCTGTGACTACACGCTGATGGGTGAGGAGCTGTATGCGGCAGGGGCGTATCTGTCGGGCAATCCGCTGTTGGTGGCCCAGCTCAAGGGGCAGGATGTTGGGAAGATATTGATCATCGCCGCCCTGCTGGTTGGTGCAGCCGCCGCCACCCTGGGGGTGCTGTATCCGGATATGCCGTTTGTCCAGCAGATCGTCGCCTTCTTTTCCGAAGGCGGATAGCAACGCCCTGTATCACAGGAGGCACCGACAATCGCTGTACGAACACAGATACCACTGGTGATAGGATTTCTGGCGGGCGTTTTTATGCTCGTGCAGTACTTCGTACCCCACACTGTTGGCCAGCAGGGGTACGAAATGCTGCTGGACTGGGCGCGCATCATCGGTGGCTTCGCCCTGGTGCTGGGTGTAGGAAGCCTTTTCCGGACACACTGGACCAAGATCCGCCGCAGGCAGCGCGAATGGGGATACAGCATCGTCACGCTGGTGTGCTTTTTTGTGATGGTCTGGGCGGGGATTTTTTACGGCTCCGGGCAAAAGGGCGCGCTGGAGAATATGATTACGGTCGAGCCCGGCACGCTTTTCCAGTGGCTTTTCAACAACGTGCAGGTACCGCTGGATGCGACGATGTTCGCGCTTCTGGCGTTCTTCATTGCCTCCGCGGCATACCGTACATTCCGGGCGCGGAATCTGGAGGCATCTTTGCTTTTGATCACCGCCATTGTGGTGATGCTCGGCCGGGTACCGCTGGGCGAGATGATGTATGAC
>JBKHJK010000269.1:0-4579 GCA_046538215.1 Armatimonadota bacterium | reverse complement strand
CTGCAATCCCCCTCGGCCTGTAAAGCTTTGCAGACCGAGCGCCGAGCCACGCTGAGTATATTGTCAGGCATTTCACAGCCTTTTGATGACATGGGCTGTAATATTTGATCGCTGCTGGATATTATAAGACTGTCCGTGGCTCGGCCTGCGATTTGAGTCGGTTGTCCTTACAAATCGCAGGTGGCGACGTTCTTTGTCGCCAGCTTCCAGCCCGAGTCCACGCCGTTTGAGACGGCAGACAGTTGGACACCAGTCACGCCTGCGTTTTATGAGGCACTGTGAGACAGATATACTATAGTGTAGACCGACAATATACACGGGCGACAGGGGTGACGTCCGTGAAAACGAGCAGACGACGCGCGAACGAAATGAGGCGATAGTATGCCGGAGACAATGTGGCACACAGTATTGACGGAGCCGGAGCATTTTGAGCGCGAGCAGACAGAAATAGCAGAACCTAATGAGGGCCAGGTTCTTATCGAGGTCTCCCACGTCGGGATCTGTGGATCGGACATCGCGGCCTATCATGGCGAGCACCCCCACATTACCTGTCCCATAACACTGGGGCACGAGTTTTCCGGGACGGTTGCGCGGCAGGGACCCGATGAACAGGGGCCACAACCGGGCACGCGCGTGACGATCATCCCCCACGAGCCCTGTCGTGATTGCCATGGCTGCCGGGCCGGAATGTATAACCGGTGTGATGAGCTGAAGGTCATCGGCTGCCAGGCGCCGGGAGCGTTTGCACAATACGTGGTCGTTCCCGCCGATATGGCCCTGCCGATTCCCGACGAGATGTCCATGGAGCAGGCCGCGATGGTTGAGCCGGGCGCCGTTGCGGTTCATGCCGCCGGGCGTGCCGAACTCGACGGTGGCGAAACCGTCTGTGTGATGGGCGCGGGCCCGATCGGAAATTTCACCATGCAGGCACTGAAGTCCGCGGGTGCGGGTACAGTCGTCATCTCCGACCTCGACCAGTCGCGCCTGGAGCTGGCCCAAAACCTCGGCGCCGATGCCGCCATCAATGTGGGGGAACAACATCTTGAAGATGCCCTCGACAATCTCGTCGGCGGAGCCAGGGAGATAGACCTGTGGGTGGATTGCGTCGGCCACGGCGGAGGCCCGCTGGACACCGCCCTTGGTCTCGCTCGCCGGGGGACCGACATCCTGCTGGTGGGAGTGCTTGCAGCAGACTATGAGAGCAAAAATCTCATCAATGTCTCCGAACACGAGCTGCGCATCATCGGCACAACCATGTACACCCCGGCAGACTATGAGACCACCATCGAGCTTCTGTCAGGTGGCGATATTCGCACTGAAGGCATGGTCAAACAGCGGTACGGAGCAGACAAGGTCGCCGAAGCGTTTGCCATGATTGAGGCTGGCGACCGGGATTTCTTCAAGGTTATGATCGTCCGATAAAGCAGCACCCGTCGGAGTAATTGACAGTCACAATGTCAACCAGACACATATCTAAAGGGAGCGAATGATTCATGGAAATGCGCACATGCGGAAAATCAGATATTGAAATCTCAGCCATCGGTGTCGGCTGCTGGTCGTTCGGTGGCGGCGAAGACGACTACTGGGGAAAACAGGAGCAGGAGAAAGCAAATGAGGTCGTCAAAACAGCCCTGGACATGGGCATTAGTCACTTCGACACCGCCGAGGCCTACAATAACGGCCGCAGCGAGGAGGCCCTGGGTAAAGCGCTTCAGGGAATCCGCGACGAGGTGGTCGTCGCATCGAAGATTGCCCCGTCAAACTGCGAGCAGGGCGTCATCACCGAGCACTGTGAGGCGAGCCTGGATCGGCTTGACACAGACTACCTGGACATCTATTACGTCCACTGGCCGATTACCGAATATCCGGTTGACGAGGCTTTCGAAGAGCTGACGGAGCTGAAACAGGCTGGCAAGATACGCTCAATCTGTGTCAGCAACTTCGGCCCCACCCAGCTCTCGGAGGCCCTGGACACCGGCGCACAGATAGACCTCAACCAGCTCAATTACAGCCTGCTGTCACGGGCCATCGAGGTCGAAATCGTGCCTATGTGCATGGAGAACAATATCGGCGTGGTCGGCTACATGCCACTCATGCAGGGCATCCTGGCAGGCAAATATCACGACATCGAAGAGATCCCGCCCGTGCGCCGGCGGACGCGCCACTTCTCCACAGACAACCCCCTCACGCGGCACGGTGAACCCGGCGCTGAGAAGGAGGTCTTCCGCGTGGTGGACGAGCTGCGAGAGATTTCCGATGAGATGAGTGTGCCCATGGCTGAGCTCGCTATCGCCTGGTGTATCCACAAGCCCGGGCTCACCTGTTCGCTGGTAGGAGCCCGCGATGCCGAGCAGGTGAAAATGAACGCCCGGGCCGCCGAGGTGGAGATGTCTGATGAAATAATGCAGCGGCTGGATGATCTCACCGAGCCGCTGTTGAACAGGCTGGGCTCAAACGCCGATTACTGGCAGTCCGGCGAGAATAGTCGTATCCGCTGAGAACACAGGTGATGCCGAAGGGCCTTGCGAACGATCCACTGGAGCTGATTGCATGATATTGCACATCACGTGCATTACAGCCATGCTGCTGTGCGTGGCAGGAATCGCCGGGCCCCCGCAGCAGGGTCAGGGCTACTGGCCACCGGAGGAGGATGTCCGGGAGGCCCTGGAGGAGTTTGACGCATATCCCAAACCCGGCCCCTTCCGCGGGCGCGGTGTCAAAGAAAGAGTCGAGAAGCTGTGGGCTCAATATACGCCGGGGGAGGCGCCACCGGAAGCCGGGTGGGTCGAGTACTGGATGGACAAAAGTGACGAGTTCATCTATGACATGATCTCACCGGAGAACCCGCGGTCCCTCGTGCCAAACTACAACCAGGGCTGCCCGCTCCATAAGGGCAATATCAGGACCCTCCGCCCGGTGTGGGGAAAGCCCGATACCTTCCGCTGCATCGAGGGCGGGGAGGAATGGGCGCCCGGCATGACCGTGGAAAATCCCGAAACCGGCGAAATGGTGCAAATCGTTGATGACGGGCATGGATGGCAGCCGCCGGAGGGTTTTCCCCAGCGCCAGAAATTCTACTTCAAGGCATCGTATCGGCTGTTTCTCATCCGCATGCTCATCAGCGGCCCGTACGTTGACCCTGTGGAGTTCGATGGGCCGGATCCGGATGATCACAGGCCGGTCGTGGAGGCACTCGCCTGGGCCTACGCGGCCACCGGAGAGCAGAAATACGCCGACCGCGCTTTGCTCATCCTGAACCGGTTCGCTGAGAACTATCGCTGGTACAACGGGCGGGTGGATACCAAGGTTGATTGGCGAAAGTTTCACAATCGCGGCTACATCGCCGACGGTATTTTTGAGCCCCAAAAAATCGAGACCATGGCCGCGGCCTACGACCTCGTGTTTGCCGCACTCGAGGATGCCGATGAAGTCGTCGAGTTCTTCTCCGCTCACGGCGCCGCCGACTACAATGGCGACGGCACCACCGACACCGAAGACCTCCGCTACAACATCGAGCACAACCTCTTTGGTTACATGTGGGAGTTTTTCAAGCGCAGCTACACCCGCGGAACCAGCAATGCGAAGATGTTTCAGATGGCGGGGATGGCAAACCTCGCGCTGATCTTTCAGAACGACGCCATCATTGAGGAGCTGATTGAGGGACCCTGCGGCGTGCGCCATGGCGTGATAGGCTCATTCTATCGCGAAGGCCGCAGCCACGAGGATTCCAGCAGCTACTCCCGTGGTGTTAACAACGCCTACCTGAAAATCGCCCGCCTGCTGTCGGCATACGAGGGCCGCGAGATTTACACAGACGGCCTCGATGTGTACGAAGAGTTTGGCAGCCGCTTTCCGATGATCGAGGCGTGGGTGGACCGGGTGACCTGTGACGGGGTCTATCTTGCGTACGGTGACGGCGGTCACGGCCACTGGCGGGCGACGCCCAAAGAGACCGGGGAATGCGAGCCTGCCCTGGTTGCCCACGAGCTCGGCCTCACCTTCATGCGCATGGGAGACAATCCGCAGACGAAGCTTCATGCACTGCTGTATCATCCGGTCGGCGGTGTCGGTCACGGCCACCGCGATGAGCTGATGCTGAAGATCTCAAAATATGGCTATGACTTCACCGCCGATATCGGCTATCCGGCGAATCTGGGCTCTCAAAAGCGGCGCGACTGGACGAATAACTCCATCACTCACCCCGTGGTGCTCATTGACGAGACACCCCAGCAGCGGGGGGTCACGGCTTCGGAAGACGCCTTCGGATCCTGTGACTGGGCGCAGATGCAGTCGGCATATTCGTATGACACCTATCCAGATGCCCGCCTGTATCACCGCACTGCCGTGGTCGTGCAGGTGGATGCAGACCATCATTTCGTGATTGATCTATTCCGGGTGATCGGGGGGACACAGCACGACCTTCCGTTCCATTCCCTCAGCGGTGATGAGGGCACCAATTTCGCGATCTCCTGCGAGGGCTCTCTCGACGAACGTCTCGGGACGCTGGCGGGCGAAAAAGCGGAATACCAGGGGGAAACCGAGAACGGCTATACCTATATTAAGGACATCAAACACGGCG
>JBKHJK010000268.1:0-4588 GCA_046538215.1 Armatimonadota bacterium | reverse complement strand
GCGATGTACCGGGGATCCAGCCCCAGGAAAATATGGTGCATGGCGGTGTTGCCCACCACCGTCATCTCGTAGATCTGGTCGGTCGTGGCGCCGATATCCTCAACCGCCTGCTGTACCATCGCGTTGATGGCGTTGATGATTTCGCCCTGCAGCTCCCGGAGGCCCTCATCGGTTTCCTTGATATGCTCGATTCGGGAGATGATATCGGCACCGTGGGCGGACTGGGGATTGAGCGTTGAACCGGTGGCCGCCAGCTCGCCGGTTGACAGATTGACGATATACGCGACACAGGTGGTGGTGCCGATGTCAACGGCCACCCCCAGCGGATCCGGCGCCAGGGCCGAGGTTTCGACCTCGGTGGCCCGGTTGCCGATGAGGGTCATTGCAATCTCGTAATCGCTCTCACGCACAACAAAGGGAAGTTTTTTCAGAAATGTCAGCGAGGCGGTCAGCTCGTTGTACTCTATTCCCGCAGCCTGGCGTATTCGCAGGAAATCGCTTCTCTGGTCTTCGATTTCGGGCTGCTGCAGAGCGGGGGTAATTCGCCGGACGTTGGGAGCAAGTTCAAACTCCCGCACCGTCTGCAGAGACAGCTCTTTGCGCACCACCACCTCCGCTTCGCTGATCACCTGCACACGGACATCACCGAGCGCCTGCGTCTGGCACGCCAGCCGGACTTGCAGATCCCGCTCGGTCTGCGAAAGCAGCCGGTGTTCCGCTTCGGTCGGCTCACTGACCTCGCCCTCGAGGACTGTGACCTTACACTTTCCGCATGTGCCCTTGCCGTCACATGGGGCGGGGAGATTGACAGATGCGTCTCGCGCAGCTTCCAGTAACGTTTTACCGGCGCGAACCCGTGCTGTCGCGCCGGCCGAAACAAATGTGACTTCTACGTTTTCGGTACTCACTTGAGGTGCTCCAGTGCGACTGGCAGCATATCTTAGTAGTAGGAGAGCTGGGTGGTGGCGTCGGCGCCCTCTCGGCTGGATGGATCAATTTCTACGACACGTTCAAACTGCCTGATGGCTTCCTCTTCCATGCCCAGCATAGCCAGGTGCTTGCCGAGGTCCAAAAGATAGCGCTGGTTATCCGGTTCCAGCTTCACCGCCTTGCGGAGACAGTCAACTGCATCGTCAAACTCACCCATATTCATGATCGTCAGACCGCGAGCCCACCACACTTCAGGGTTTTCGTCGTCCTGTTGTAGCAGCTCGTCGTACAGCGGCTTGGCAGTATCGTAGTCGCCGCCGATACGCGCCTGGTGGGCCTTTTCTAATTTCGCCTGATCCACTTCGGGCATGACCATCCTCCGCCTTCTCCACGTTGCAGGAAGACCGTGGCACACTTCCCTGTGTGCTCACACAGGTAAGATACCCAACCTCGCCGTTATTTGTCAACACAACCACTGAGGACGACGCCCGGCTGCAGGCGGGCACCTCGCAGCCAATCGGCCGCATCCATCTCCCGACTTCCGGCGGGTTGAACGCGTGTTAACACCAGAGTGCCCCGACCCGTTGCGATCTCCGGACCCCGGTCTTCGTTCATTTCGATAATTTCACCCGGTTTCCCTTCCACCGCTGCAAATTTATTGCGGGGCTCCGCATCTATGACCTTCAGGCGCCTGCCGCCGATGAAACAATAGGCGGCAGGACGCGGCGCCAGTGCCCGAATCTGATTGCGCAGATCTTCGGCGGGCCGGGTGAAGTCCAGCGCCTGGTCGCTTTTTGTTATCATCGGCGCGTAGGTCGCCTCGCTGTGGTCCTGCGGGGTGGCCTGCATCTGCCCTGCATATATTCCGGGGAGAGCTTCTTCGACCATCTGCACACCTGCATCGGTGAGCTTGCGGCACAGGGTATCGGCATTGTCGCCGTCTTCGATATGCACCTCTCGCTGTGTGTAAATATCGCCAGCGTCAACCTCGGAGGCCATTCTTTGCAACGTGACACCGGTCTTATCGTATCCCCGCATCAGGGCGTACTGCACCGGCGCGGGGCCCCTCAGTTTCGGGAGGAGCGAATAATGCACATTCAGCGCATCCACCGCTGGGACATCGAGAATTTCGTCGCTGAGGATCTGGCCAAAGGCGACGACGACAAACAGGTCCGGATCGGCCTGTTGCAGGCGTGTCAGCGACTCGGGATTGTTGATGTTTTCGGGCTGATGGACTTTGAGCCCCAGTTCCAGGGCTTTTTGTTTGACGGGCGGGGGCCTGGGAGTACCGCTGCGGCCGCGGGGCCGATCCGGCTGGGTAATCACAAGAGGAATGTCTCCACCCGCCCTGACAATCGCGTCCAGATAAAAGCTGGCCCACACCGGTGTCCCCATAAATATGACATGCATAAAGATAACACCTGTAAGGTCGCGTCAGATACGCGTCATTATTGCTCCCGGCGTTTTTCGATCAGCTTCTGGAAGCGCTCCCGGGCCTCTTCGATGGTCGTGGCAACCCACCGGTACCCGCTTTCCTCGTCCTCGTCGGGCACCATCCACGCCAGTGAGTCCTCCTCCACCCTGTCAATAAACAGCGTCCCGTTGAGGTGGTCAATCTCATGGCTCAGGCAGCGTGCCAGCATGCCTTCACCCTCGATCTGGATGCGGTCTCCGTCCGGGGTTATCGCTTCAACGACGACGCGGTCGGGACGCAGCACCGTACCGTAGAGAGTCGGAAGGCTCAAACAGCCCTCGGTTCCCTCCACCTCGCCCTCCTGCTCGACGATGTGGGGGTTGATAAGCCGGTGGACGGTGATGCCTTCATCTTCCTCATCCTCCGGCAGCTCGCCGACGACGATGACACGGATGTCTTCGCCAACCTGCGGTGCTGCAAGACCTATGCCGGAGCGCTTTGACATCGTTTTGGCCATATCATCCAGCAGTCCGATGAGCTCTTCGTCTATATCCTGAACCGTCCTGCACTTTTTGCGCAGGATCGGCTCTCCACAAATAGTTATCCGCTTGACTGACATTTCGGTCATTCCTGTTACATCATATTTGTCGGATTAACGTCCGCCGTGACCCACACTGCTTCAGGGAGATCAAAGCCGCCCAAAACTCCTGCTGCCGTCTGCGCGAGTTGTGTGCTGTCAGGCCCCTTCAGTAGAATGCTGAAGCGGTAGCGTCCGCGGAGCTTGTACAGCGGACATTGCGCCGGGCCGAGAAGCTGGATTCTGTCGGCTTCCTGCTCGCCGGCTATACTATCATAGACCCCCGCCTGCTTCAGCGCAACCGCGAGATGTTTGACCGTCGAAAACCCCTGCTTTTGGTCTTCAGACGAAATGACGAGACGCACCAGCGAGATGAAGGGCGGATACAGGTTTTCCCGGCGGCTTTCCAGCTCGATGGCGTAAAATCCCAGGTAATCGTGGCGAGCTGCAGCGCGGATGGCGTAATGGTCGGCGTTGTAGGTCTGCACCACCACCTCCCCGGGCTTTTCGGCACGGCCCGGACGTCCGGCGATCTGGGTGATCAACTGAAAGGTGCGCTCCGATGAGCGGAAATCAGGCCGGTGCAGCCCCGTGTCGGCGTTCAATACTCCCACCAGTGTAAGATTCGGAAAATCGTGTCCGCTGGCGATCATCTGCGTGCCGACCAGAATATCAGCATCGCCCTCACCAAACTGCCGCAGGATGCGGTCGTAAGCCCCCTTTGTGCCGGTGGTGTCGCGATCCATCCGCAGTATGCGGGCATCGGGAAACTGCCGCTGGATCTGGTCGGTGACACGCTCGGTTCCCACGCCCAGAAAGCCGATATCTCTGGACTCGCAGGTCTCGCACATATCCGGGACCTTCCGCTCGAATCCACAGTGATGGCATTTGAGCAGCCGATCACCGAAATGGTAGGTCAAAGACACCGCACAGTTGGGGCATCGCGGACTGGCACCACACTCTTTGCAGATGACAAAGGTCGAATAGCCCCGGCGGTTGAGAAACAGCATGGACTGCTCGCCGTCTGCCAGCCGCCGGTCGAGCTGGGTGAGCAGGTCCTGGCTGAAAACCGTTTCGACGTCTGTTTTGGGCTCTTTGCAAAGGTCAATAATCTTTACATCCGGCATGGGACGGCTGTCGATTCTTTCGGGCAGGGTGAGCAGCCGCGTGTCCGGGCCGGTTTTTGCGGCGTAGAAACGTTCAATACTGGGGGTGGCGCTTCCCATGACGAGAACAGCGTTATGGGCCTTCGCTCGCCGGGTGGCGACTTCAACGGCATGATACCGTGGCGAGCTGTCCTGCTTGTACGCCGCATCGTATTCTTCGTCGATTATGATGACGCCAATGTTCTGCAGGGGAGCAAAGATCGCCGACCGGGCGCCGATGACAATCCGGGCTTTCCCCTGTTTGGCTCTGAACCACTCATCAAATCGCTCGCCAGCTCCCAGGGCGCTGTGCTGGAGTGCGAGTGTATCTCCGAACCGCGCCTTAAAGCGGCCAACCATCTGCGGGGTCAGCGAGATTTCCGGCACCAGGACGATGGCATTTTTCCCCTGGTCCAGGGCCTGCCTGATGCAGTGCAGGTACACCTCGGTCTTGCCGCTGCCGGTGACACCGTGGAGAAGGAAGCGTTCGTGGCTGCCCGCCTCGATGGCGCTGACGATTTC
>JBKHJK010000267.1:0-4596 GCA_046538215.1 Armatimonadota bacterium | reverse complement strand
GTGCTAAACATCCCAGACCTGGCCGCCAGCGCCTTCATCGCCCTCTTCCATGCTCTGGAAAATGCGCTCGACAAATACCAGCAACTCCTTGGGGTTAAACGGCTTCGTCAGATATGAGCTCACGCCTGACTGCCAGCCCTTGAAGATGTCGGCATCCTGGGCCTTGGCGGTCAGCATAATCACCGGAATATCTTTATGGTTGGGATCAGATTGCAGATTCTTCAGAACATCAAAACCGTCCATGCGCGGCATCATCACGTCGAGAACAATCATATCGGGATCGTCTTCTTCGACCTTTTCAAGCGCTTCGACGCCGTCATACGCCGTGACAACATCGTAGCCGGCTCGCTCGAGGTTTACCTCCACAAGACGCACGATATGACGTTCATCGTCAACGACCAGAATTTTCTTTGCCATGGTGGGCCAAGGCCTCCCTTACCATCTAAGCCCTTAAAAACAGACAGCGGTTGCCTTCAATTACCTCCGCCGACTTCTCCGGAAGTATAGCAAACGGTCTGTGTCGTGTCAACCAATCTGACCGCCAGTCACCGCCGTTGCAGGTTAATGCGAATACACCATCATCGCTGCCGGCCTGGACCGTCGAAACGGAGGCCCGCTATTCGCCTAATGGCCCGGCTGAGCGGTGTGCGGGCATTGTGACAGGTCTCGCAGAGGGGCAGGCTGCTCAGATCGCCAGACAGCATTTTTTGCCGAATTCTGTTCAACGCCGGGCCCTTCCACATCTCCTGGAGACTTTGCTCGGGTACGGATCCAAGCGGCATCGAGCAGTCCATGTCGTAGCAGCACGGCGCAACACGGCCGTCGGAGCACACCACCAGCATCTCCCAGAGCCATTGACATGGTGTTTGGAAATGCCACGGCGACTGTTCGATGTTCTCCTCAATCTGCCCGGCCCAGTCCTGAAACGGCTTCACCACCACCCGCACATTCTGCATCCGCTCCACATACGGATTCCACCGGGTGCGAAACGCCTCAATCGCGTCCTCCATCCCCGGTGCATCAATGATCTGCAGGCCGATGGTGGGAAAGCCGGTGCTGTCATTCTCATTGGCTGCCAGGAGCCGCTCGACGTTGCTTATCAGTAGATCCCATTTGTCGGTTGCGTGGGTCCGGCGGTACATCATCTGCGAGGTCGCGTCAATCGAGATACCCAGCCAGGTCAGTTTGGAGTCCAGAAGCGGTTGTACAAGACCCTCCGATAAAAGCAGGGCGTTGGTGCTGAGAGAAAGCCCCCGCATGGGATCCCGGAGACTGCCGAGGCTTCGGAGGTGTGGAAGTCGGGATCCCAGGGTTTCGATGCGTTCGATGATATTTGGATCCATCAGTGGGTCGCCGAAGAAATGCAGGACCACCAGATGCAGCGCGTTTCTTGCGTCCTGCTCTCCCAGCTCCTCGACCACGGCGTCAAAGACCTCGGGCGTCATATCCCCGGGGGGGCGCTTCATCCGGTCTCGCGGACAAATTGGGCACCGGAGATTACAGCGGCTGGTCGTTTCGATAGCCACCCAGCCCGGAAATTCACCCGGCCGGAGTTGCTTCAGCCAGGCGTAAGCTCGCGCTGCGAGCGGATTCACAAGTCGGCACAGGAGCTTTTGCGATTGCCCGCTTTCGGGCACATCAATCACGTTTCTACAACGGGCTGCATAGCGGCGAGCCCCAGAGTTGTCGATTCTGTACCTCAGGTCAGAGACGACAGGTGCGAAAAATCGTCCCTGAGCGATTGATACAGGTTCCGGTAGATTTCGTAGTATTCCTGATAGGCCTCGACGGATTCGGGCTGTGGCTGCAGGCGGCTCACTGTTTCGATGGCCGTTTCGCAGGCAGCCTGTACGTCAGGATACAGCCCGGCTCCGACAGCAGCGAGGAGAGCGGCTCCGTATGCGGCGCCCTGATCCACGTTGATGGTCGTTACCTCATGATCGAGGATATCTGCCTGAATCTGCCGCCATAATTCGCTGCGGGCGCCACCGCCGGACAGCCGCACATCACTGAATTTGACACCCAGGCCGCCGATGAGGTCGAATGAATCCCGCAGACCGAAGGCCACCCCCTCCATCACCGCCCGGATCATGTCGCGCTTCTGGGTGGTGAGGTTAAGACCGAAAAACACTCCGCGCGCGTCTGGATCGGGATAGGGGCATCGCTCCCCGGTGAGATAGGGCAGGAAAATGAGACCGTTTGCTCCGGGCGGCGACTGTGCGGCCTCCCGGGTCATGAGTTCGTACGGGTCAATCTCGGCCTGTCCGGCCACGCCCACCTCGTCACTGCACAGTGTGTCGCGCATCCATCGCAGTGAGCCACCGGCCGAGAGCATCACACCCATCGCATGCCATTTGCCGTCCACGGCGTGGCAGAAGGTGTGCGTGCGCAGCTTCTCGTCCATCACCGGCTCGTCCAGGTAGGCAAAGACCACACCGGAGGTGCCGGTGGTGATGGAAATGGCGCCGGTGCGGACGATACCGTTGCCTACAGCTCCGGCTGCCTGATCGCCGCCGCCACCGACCACCGGTGTGCCCTCGGGAAGACCGGTCAGCGAGGCGGCTTCGGCAGTTATCTCGCCGGAAACGACGTGTGATTCGTTCATTTCCGGCAGCATGGCCTCATCCAGCCCGACCCCATCCAGCATTGCCTGCGACCACTGCCGCGTTCGGACATTCAGCAGCGAGGTGCCCGAGGCGTCCGAAACCTCTGTGGCAAACTCGCCGGTGAGCCGAAAGCGGATATAGTCCTTCGGCAAAAGGACCATCTCGACGCGTTCGTAGTTGTCGGGCTCGTTGTCACGCAGCCATACAATTTTCGGCGCCTGAAAGCCGGTCAGCACTGGGTTCAGTGTTTCCTCATGCAGGGTGGTTTCGCCGACCTGCTCGGTGATCCAGTCGCATTGCTTTTGGGTGCGCTGGTCGCACCAGAGTATCGCGGGGCGGATCACCTCACTGGCGCTGTCGAGGAACACCGACCCGTGCATCTGCCCGGAAAGGCCGACACCGGCGATCTGGTCCGGTTCAATGCCGCTGTCGGCAATGGCGTTCTGGATCGCCCCGGCGGAGGCGTTCCACCAGTCCTGTGGATGCTGCTCCGCCCAGTTCGGCCTCGGTGTGAGCAGTGGGTACTCACAGGTTGCTTCGGCGACGAGGGCGCCCCGCTCATCCATCACAAGGGCCTTCGCGCCACTTGTGCCGACATCCAATCCCACAAGGTATTTCATGCCTGCGTGCCCTCCTCTTTTTTCAGGCTTCGGTCACGGTCACTTTGTCACCGTTGCTCACCGATTTGAAAACAGTGGGATCGCCGTCAATTTTGCCAAACACATTCACGGGGCTTGCCGGCCGGATTTCGTCGCCCGAGCTCATCGGCGTGGGACCAAAAAAGATGCATAGGGCGCTGCCCGGCGGCCAATACCCCAGATCGCCCATCTCAACCGTCTCCTGCGCGTTTTCAGGTTCGGCGCTGACGGGCACCTCAAAGTACACCTCATCGCCCCAGGTCTGTGCGGAGCCCTCGATCGGCAGGGCCTCCATGACCTCTCGGGCGGTGACAGTATCGTTCAATGTTGCCTCAACAGAGACGTCACCGGATTCGATTTTGATTTTGCCAGCCATGTTGTCTCCTCCTCAGTAGAATCTCCAGGTCTGTGTGATAAAAGACGCCCGCAATAGGTGCGACACAACTCAGCAGAACTGTGACAGATACTTCAGACCCGCTTCGAAGCCTTCCTCGCGGCCAAACGCGCGGTCCTCGTGTTCGATGCTCAGCACACCGTCATAGCCGTTATCGCGCAGTCGGGCGGTATAGACACCCCAGTCTATCTCGCCGAAGCCCGGAATGACGTAGCGCCAGTGGTCGAAGTTCTGGTTGCCCTTGTATTGCAGGACATGCTGGTTGATTTCGACGTCCTTGGCGTGGGTGTGGAAGATCCGGTCGGCGAACTTCTCGACCGCGTACAGATGGTCAATGCCCATCCATACCAGGTGGCTGGGATCGTAGTTGAGCCCGAAGTTCTCCGCGGGACACAGCTCAAAGATCAGATCCCATTCATCGAGTCCGCGGATGTTGGTGCCAAACCAGTTTTCCAGGCCGATTTTGATGCCGTCGGCGGCGGCGTCGCGGCACAGCTCGTTGAAAAATGGGGCAGCATCCTTCCGGATGACATCCTTCCGGTCCGTGCCCTCAGGCGGACGTCCAGCGATGCAGCACAGGATGTCCAGGTCCATCGCGGCGGTTGCTTCCAGTGCCTTCTTGAGGTGGTCGCGATTGCTCCGGCGCTCATCTTCATCGCCAGCGGTGACATCAACGTAGCAGGCGATGCTTGAGATATGCAGGCCGGCCGAGCGAACGATATCGCTCACCTCCGCCGGGTCATCGCGGTCGAGATCCAGGTGATTGCTGTCCTGGCGGCAGGCGATCTCCAGTGATGCAAAACCGGCTTCCGACGCAAAATCCACCACCGTCTGTATATCTTCGTTGGCAAACGGCTGTGTCAGTATCCCTACATGCATGATAATTCTCCTCCGACGGATTCGCCGTAATCATCCAGCACAGTGGCATTTCGCGACAGGGTTGCTGCAGGCCTTCAGC
>JBKHJK010000266.1:0-4615 GCA_046538215.1 Armatimonadota bacterium | reverse complement strand
ACGTCCGACCAGTCTGCCGCGCGTGGGGGTGGGTAAATGTGTACAACTTTTCGGCGAATCGTAGTGTACAACCCACGCGCATGGGGGCTGCTGGCCGATCTGTACATACGCCAGGGCAATCTCCGGCGTACAACCCACGCGCATGGGGGCTGCTGGCAAGCGTGTGGAGGATCGGGGTGTCCGGGCACGAATCCGTACAACCCACGCGCATGGGGGCTGCTGGAAACGTCAATCGAACCGAGTTGGGCAACCAACGTACAACCCACGCGCATGGGGGCTGCTGGGTTTCAATCGGTACAGTAACTCAAAATGGTGTCGTACAACCCACGCGCACGGGGGCTGCTGGCCGGACACTGATAGCACGGGCCGCACTGGAGATGGGCAATGTATCCACTGATAGACACATCCGCAACACAGTTCGCCACAGCAGCCGCCGGCTCCCTCCCACGGCGGCCCGAGGCCCGGTATCAGTTTAGCGGAGCTGGTACCGGGCCATTTCTTGTCTTTATCCATCCTTTATCGAACGCACTGTTCCCACTATCGACTAAGGAGGGGAGAGCCATGCGGGGACGGGCGCTGGAGTCAACAATTCAGAGTATCCTGACCCGACAGATGTTACGGGGCAACCTACCCAGACACCAGGCGACAGCGCCCATACTCCCAATCATGGCAGCGAATCATGAGTGACAGTGAGCAGATCGACAGGATAGCAAACTCCTACCAGCGAGAGCTCGATAGACGCGAAAAACAGCACCGCAACGCGACCGAGGCAATCGAAGCCGCCGATACCGAGGAACTCATAGGTGCCATTATGCAGCAGCATTATCTCGGCGCCTGGGGATTGGTCGAACTCTTGTTGGACCACGGCGATGAACTCATTCGCGCAGAGTGGGCGCGTGCTATGCCCGACGGTGCGCCCGAGCCACCCGATGAGTATTTCATGGCAATCGCGCTGCACCTGACGCCAGCTTACGCAATGGCCATTATCCGCAATGCCGGAGATGCAGGGCGGGCTTTGCTTATCAACCACGCCGACAGCGAACTGACAGAACATTATGAGTGAGGCGCATAAGGACAAGCAACAAATATCCATTTGGAGGGAACGAGATGAGAATAGCGAGATTGAGTATTGAGAACTTCCTAGGTATCGCAGAATGTGATCTGAAACCCGGTAAAGTTACTGTCATCAGTGGGGCAAACCAGCAGGGAAAGACGAGCATCCTCAAAGCGTTGCAGACAGCATTTTCCGGCAGTGGGGACCTGTCCGACCGGATTCACGATAACGAGGAGAAAGCGGTCTTACTGGTTGAGTTGGATGATGGGGTCACCGTTGAGCGACGCATCACCGTTGCGGGGAACTATCCCAGTGTTGAGGAAGACGGTCTCGAGCGAAAAGGCCCGCAGACGTGGTTGAATGAACTGATTGGCGAGGGCACCTTGGCATTCAACCCTGTCGAGTTTTTCGAGGCGAAACCCGACCGTCAACGCGAACTTCTGCTGAATGCAATTCCCGTACACGTTACTGAAGAGCAACTTTGCAACTGGTTCGGACTGGACGAGTTTCCCGGTATCGACACTGACCGGCACGGCCTGGAGGTCTTGGCTGAGGTCGAGGATTTCGCATACGAGGAACGCCGGGACGCCAATGCCGATGTGAAGGCACTGAAGAGTCGCGTGGATACCCTGGCTGAGGATATTCCCGATGATTTCGACGCGGAGACTTGGCGCGGGGTGGATGTTTCGGAGCTGCAGGCTGAAATCGAGGCAGCCGGAACGGTGAGGGAGCGGAAGCAAAATCTCAAAGAAAAAATCAGGAACGGTAAGCGCAATATACTGACGCTCACTGAAAAGCGCGAGGCCCTCATCGAGCAGATCAGAGAAATTGATGACGCTATCGACGTTCAGGAGGAAGCAAATGGTGACCTTCAGGCCGAACTCAACGAGCTTGAGGTCCCCGACGTATCCGAAGCGAAAGACCGACTGGCCGAATACTCTGACGCACAGGCTGTCCTGGCCGACATTGATGCGCTGGAGGAGACGCAGGAGAAGCTTTCCGAGGCGGAGACCATAGCCGAGAATTGGGATCGTATTGTACAGACCGTTCGCGAGAAGCCGGATGAGCTTCTGGAGGAGGCCGATATCCCGATTGAGGGGTTGGAGATCAGGTCCGACACTATTCTGCTTAATGGTATCGAGATTGAAAACCTCAGCGACTCGGAGCAGCTCCTGTTCGCGCTGGATGTCGTGCGAGCTATGAACAGCGACTTCCCGATTATCTGCATAGACGGTGCTGAGTCGCTGGATGGTAAGCACTTTGACTTGCTCATTGAACAGGCACAGAATGATGACTTTCAGTATTTCATCACCCGTGTGGATGAGAGTGACCTGACAATCGAAACTGACCCCGATAGCGAACTGCGGGAGGCCGCCGATGACTAAACAGTGCGCATGGTGGCATCGGCAGAAGAGGGTGACGCACGGTCTGTGTGAAGATTGTCGGCGAAAATTGGAGGCTGATAGCGATGATAACGGTGGTCCTGTGGATAGTAGCGGTAGTAGCAATACTGCTGGCCGCGACAGTGATAGCAGCAGTGGTGCTCACCGGCCAGATCAGTCGCGAGTTGCGCACCCGGACGATGCCGGGTGGGAGGACGGACCCCGCGCCGAGGAGGAGCGAACATGAGTGAGCAGGCTAGAAATGACGAGGGCCTGCCAATCAGCAGCGAGAGGTGCGGGGCATGTGTGTGGGAGCAGGAGACCCGGACATGGTGGTGGGGACGAATCGGGGCGGGTATGTCCGTAGTAAGTCCACGGAGTTTTAGACCATTTTCATGCCCTCGCTGCGAAGCCCGCCTCTACTCCGACGGCACCTCCGGCCCGAGTGCGGAGGAGTTCGCGGAATGGCTGCGGGACGAATACACACGCGCAGCTATTGCGGCTATTGAACATCAAGTTGAAAAACGCTATCAGTATGCGCTCAAGACGTTCGGTGCCAAACTGGCATTCGCCAAGATCGCCGATTACCTCGACATAGACCTGGAGGCTACCGATGATGAATGAACAGGAGTTCGCGGAGTGGCTATGCAACCGCTATGCAGCAATTTCGCAGGAAGTGGCCACTTTTGACTTGTACGAGGAACAACACCATGCAGGCCGTTTGATCGGCCAGCAGCGGGAACTGAAGGCCGTCGCCGATTACCTCGACATAGACCTGGAGGCTACCAATGAACCGGCCAACTGAGATAGCCGCTACAGCATTCGCGCTCGCAACATTTACAGCCATAGCATTATTGCCGTCGTCGGGGTCCCCTCCCTCCCCGGCGCAGGGTGCCTCCGGCGCCTCCGCTGAGGCCACAGCAACCCCGCCGGGGGCGCCCGACATCTATAAACAGCGGCTCCGCAAATACCGGATCATCGCCGAACACTATCCGGATAGCGGCATCTATCCATGGATCGGCACCATCATTCGGGAGCATGAGCGCCGAGGGATGGGCAGCGAGATATGGTGGTCATTTGCGTACGGTGCCGCCAATTGCTCATTGCACACCGGCGTCAGATTTCCCAATGGGTGCGCAGGGCCATTCGATCGACCCGGAGGGCCCACCGATCCTCTGCTCAATATCCGCGCTCACTGTGATGAGTGGGAGGGGTTTTACCACCGGGGCATCACCGGCTACGATGCGGCGAAGCACGTTTTCTATCCGCGCCGGCCACACGACTGGGGAGGCGGGCGCATCTGGCAGGCGCACTTGGAGCACGAGCAGATCATCGAGACAGCATACCGAGAGGGGAGATTATAGTGAAGGTAGATGTGACTATTACATGTGAGGGCTGTGGCGCTAAATGGGATGAGATTTATTCATCGTTGGACCGCCTCATGATCGTGGTGGAGCATGACATGGAAGAGGATGGCTGGGTCAATAAGACGGGGGCGTATTACTGCCCCGACTGCGCCGAGGAGGACAACTAATATGGGACGCCGTTTCGTCGTTGAAGAACGTAATGGGGAATTGTATATCGTAGGAACCCCTGACGACCTATTGGAGCCTATTGAGGACCAGCCATTGCCGGAGGATGACGAACTACGATGCCTGCTGCGAGGCAGCGATAAACTGACACAGATCATTGATTGTTTTATAGACAGGCAGCGTATTGACATTCCATTTGATTGGGACGAGCTGCGTCTGTCGGGAAAAATTGTTTGCCGCCGCAGCACGGTCACCGGGATCTGCTACGACGCGATTTACTGGAATATGACGTTAGGCTCCAATACCTCCGATAACCGGATGGTGATTCGTTGGCGATGCGACAACGGTCGCAAACGCAAAATTATCTGGGGGTTTGTCTGTGACAGACCATGTGCGCGGTGGCCCAGGGCATTTTTGCAGCATGCAAACGGCACAGCAGATGATGTGCTGGATCGTGTAGCGCAGGTAGGACCCGAGGAAGGTGAGACAGATGCCAACGCAGATTAAAAGCTGCTGCACCGGCGAGGTCATCATGGAACTTGATGGCGATTCGCTGAGCGGGGCGGATCTCAGCAGGCGCAACCTGCGCGGTGCCGACCTGCGCGAGGCCGACCTGCGCTGGGCCGACCTGCGCTATGCCAACCTGT
>JBKHJK010000265.1:0-4622 GCA_046538215.1 Armatimonadota bacterium | reverse complement strand
GAGACATTCCACTCGCGAGTCGCTGTCTATGACACTGTTGGATATATGCGTTTGCACCATCTTGCATCCGGCTCCAATGGATACATCCGGCCCGACCCTGCAATCCCGCAGCACGCAATTATCGCCGATGAAGCACGGGGCGGTGATGGCGCTATTTTTGATGGTCGTATTGTCCCCGATACGGACCGGGCGGCCCTCAATTCGACTGTCGGCGGAGATGCCAGACTGGATGTCGTGTTGCATGCGCTGCAGATAGCGCTGGTTTGCCCGCAAAAGCTTCGCTGGCTCCCCGGTGTCCTCCCAGAAGCCCTCCAGCAGGGCAGAGGTAACGCGTGCACCACTCTCAATCAGGTGCTGGATTGCGTCGGTAATCTCATATTCGCCGCGATCTGAAGGCTCGATGGCGTCAATCGCGTCAAATATCGAGGGCGAGAAGGCATACACACCGACGATGGCGAGATTACTGGCCGGGTTTGCCGGCTTTTCGACAAGCTGCCGGATATGACCGTCGGCATCGAGCGTGGCGACACCGTATCGCTGTGGATCATCAACGGCTTTCAGCACCAGCGCCGCATCGGACCTGTTGCCCCTGAACGTCTCGACGAAATCGCTGAGACTGTTTTCCAGCAGGTTGTCACCGAGATAGACCAAAAAGCGCTCGTCCCGGACGTACTCACGCGCACAGTTGACAGCATGGGCAAGACCTCGCGGCTGAGGCTGCTGGATATACGAGACATCGAGGTTCCACTGCCGGCCGTTGTGCACAAACTCCCTGATGGCTTTTGCGCCCTCGCCGACAACCAGGCCGACCTCCGTAATCCCCGCCTCCCGAAGCTCCCCCAGTACGTGGTGCAGAATCGGCTTTCCCGCCACCGGAAGGAGATGCTTGGGGCGGCGGAAGGTCAGAGGCCGCAATCGTCTCCCTTCGCCGGCGCACAGGACCACAGCCTTCATATCCAGCTCATCTCTCCTCTCCAAGGCCCCACAACTATACCGGAAAGCCTGTGAGCAGGTGTACCAGCCCGTAGATCGGTATCATCAACAGGTGCAGCGTGACATCGCGAAACGGCGGCACGAACAGCAGCACGATGGCCGCGATCATCACCCACTGGCCGTGCTGGCGGTAAAACTCCTGGAGCTTCATAGACTGCTTCGGGGGCAGAAGATTCTCCAGCACATGAGCCCCATCCAGCGGCCCGATCGGGATAAGGTTGAATATCGCCAGCACGCAGTTGGCGAAAACAATCCAGAAGACCGCCTCCGTGTACGTCCCGGCAACATCCAGCCGCAGCGGAATGGCGAACGCCGCCGCCATGAGAACATTGCTCAACGGCCCCCACAGAGCGACCATGAGGCCGTCACTGCGCCGGTCGTTGAAGTTGGCGGGATTCACCGGCACCGGCTTGGCCCACCCGAATCCGGCGAACAGAAACAATGTCGTCCCTACCGGGTCGTAATGCGCCAGCGGGTTCAGCGTAACCCTGCCGTTGGCTACGGGCGTATTATCGCCGGCCGAGAGTGCACGGCGGGCGTGGGCGTATTCGTGAACGGTGATGGCCAGGGCGGCGCCGACGATCCACGCCACCAGCATCCCCAGATCGGCGCGTCCCTCGATAAATGAAAGCAGCATGGTATATCCGTTGGTACAGTATAGTGGTCGGTATGTCGTGATGCGTCCTGCCGCGATTGAATTGTCTGTAGGGGCTCAGTGTGCGTCCATATCCAGCACACGTTGCGCGGCCGCAAGCTGCCCCTCCCGGTCGGCGTCGTGGTCAAGCTTTGCCTCCAGGGCCGCCTGCAGCGCTTCCCTGAAGACCGGTCCGGGAGTGTATCCGAGCTTCTGGAGGTCCTGCCCGGTAATGTCGGCGTCGGTGCCCGCGAGGTGTTTGGTGAAGTGCTGCAGGTGTGCGCGAACCCGGGCGTCACCTCCCACCCACATGGCCACCATCGCGGCGCGGGGACAACCGTGCAGGACATCGTATAGTTTACTATTTTGCAGAGTCTTTGAAAAGAGTGCACCGGGCAGGTTGTATGCCATATCTGTGGCGGTTTTGACTGCAGCGTTGCGGCTGTTGCGCACTGGCCACACCCGCACCCACGCCGCAGCGGTTTTCGGATCGTCGAAACACAGGGCGAGAGCTGCACACGCCCGCACCTCTGTATCAGACGCCGCAAATCCCAGCGCCCGGGCGGCGACGGGGATGGTGTCGAGACGCCGGGCATTTTCAGCCACCTCATCGGGCAGCCCCAGATACTCGGTGGCACCCCACAGATTGAGCTTCTCCATGGCCCCCCGCGGGTTCGTATCACCCAGCAGATACCACAGCTCCGTCAGCAGCCGCTGGCGAGACACGGTGTCCAGGCAGCCGTCGTTGACGGCCTCCTCCAGCGCGCTTTGGGTCAGTTCCTGCAGGCGCAGACTGAGCCGTGATGCAAACCGGGCGGCCCGCAGAATCCGCGTCGGATCGTCGTGGAAAGCGTCTTCGTGCAGGGCCGCCAGCACGCCCCGCCGGAGGTCGCTGTAGCCGTCATAGGGATCGAAAAGAGAGCCAAACTCACCCGGAGAAAGTTTTAGTGCCATCGCGTTGATCGTGAAATCGCGCCGGTGTAGGTCTTCTTCGATGCCCGCAGGAGATACTTCGGGCAGCGCGCCGGGCCGGGGATAGTTTTCGGCCCGGGTGCGCGTGACATCCAGACGGCGGCCATCCCTGTAGCGGAGCACCGCTGTTTCAAACGCAGGATGGAGCGTAAAATCGGCTCCGTCCCTTTCCGCCAGCGCCCGGGCGAATGCGTGCGCGTCGCCTTCGACGGCGATGTCGGTATCGAGAGTCGTGCGCCCGAGGATGAGATCGCGCACGGGGCCGCCCACCAGATAGACCGCAACTCCCATATCAGCTCCCAGCGCTCCGGCGCTGTGCAACCATTCGCAGCGAGCCTCAGTTAGCCTGCCGGTCAGGCGAAGGCGCATGATGGGCCCCTCGTTCCCACACGTCACGAAAGCCGGTCGGGAATCACGTCATGGGCCACCAGATCAGAGAGCTTTTCACGCTCGACGATGATGTCGGCCTGCCCGTCGTTGACAAGCACCATGGCGGGCCGGACGAAGCGGTTGTAATTGGAGGCCATGGCGTAATTGTACGCGCCGGTGCACTGGACCGCCACGATGTCGCCGGGCTGGGGGTTGGCCAGCAGCACCTCGTCAATGAGTGTGTCGGTCTCGCAGTGCGCTCCTGCAAGTCTGACGAGGGTCGTGGGCTCTGCATCTGCGCGGTCGGCGATCAATGCCTCGTATTCCGCATCGTACATCACGGGGCGGGGGTTATCCGAGAGGCCGCCGTCAACCGACGCATAGGTCCTGATAAGGGGTATTTCCTTGATGACCCCCAGGGTGTACAGGGTGATGCCAGCTTCTCCGACGATGGAGCGGCCGGGTTCGAGTATCAGCTCCGGAACCGGAAGATCGTGCGCCTCGGCGGCCTCTCTGAGCTGCCCGCATATCGCTTCTGCAAGTTCGTCAACAGAGGGCGGGGCATCATCCTCCATATAACAGATGCCCAGGCCGCCGCCGATGTCAAACTGCCTGCTCACGAAGCCGGTCTCCTCGCGCACCCCGGCAATGAACTTCATGACCACATCAACGGTGCGGACGAAGTTATCGGTGTGCAGGATCTGCGAACCGATATGGCAGTGATAGCCGTGGAGATTGATGCCCGGGAGTTTCAACGCCAGCTTCGTCGCATTCATCGCCTGGCTGGAGGCGATGCCGATACCGAACTTGCTGTCATCCTGACCGGTGCGGATTTTCTCGTGCGTATCGGCTTTGACACCGGGTGCCAGGCGGATGAGAATGTCGGCCTGTGTGCGCAGCTCTCCGGCGATTCTGGAGATGTCCTCCAGCTCGTCGAGGCTGTCGGCCACGATCCGCCCGATGTTGCCGTCAATGGCCATACGTAGAAGGACCGGTTTTTTGAAGTTTCCGTGAAGCTTGATGCGCTCCGGTGGAAAACCCGACTCAAGGGCGGTGTACAGCTCACCCTCGGAGGCGACATCAATCGCCATGCCCTCCTGCTTCATAATCCGGCAAATGGCCGTGGTTATGAGGGCCTTGGAAGCGTAGGCGACCTCGACAGCATCCAGGCAGCTTTCAAAGGCCTCCCGGTACCGCCGGCACTGCTGCCGCACCGCCTGCTCGTCGAGTACGTACAGGGGCGTCCCGAATCTCCTGGCGAGCTCGACGGTATCACAGCCCCCGATGACGAGGTGGCCTGCATCGTTAATCGTCTGGTTCTCCCGTAACATTCCTGAGCTATCCTCCACGTATGGCGTACCTGTTGCGGCGTACAAAAGAGCCTCAAAAGTATTCGGCATACTCTTGAGGCTTATCGTTGACTGAAATTATACGGCGGGAAGGCCTCGGTTGATTTTAGAACTCGTTGCTTTCGAAAACAAGCTGCTGGTTGGCCGGATCGAACGTAATTGTAACATCCATGGTGTCGGCGATAAACTGCAGCGGGAGCATCGTGCGGCCGCGCTTGATATACGGTGTCACTGAAACAGGCTGCTTCTCGCCGTTAACATCAATGACATCATGGCCGATGGTCAGATGCATATCAGTATCGGCG
>JBKHJK010000264.1:0-4626 GCA_046538215.1 Armatimonadota bacterium | reverse complement strand
ATATGCCTCGGAGATTATCAGCGCCATCATGCATGAAATCTTCGAGGGGACGGCCATTACCCCCGGTACCGGCCAGTTTACTCATCACGCGTATATCGCCGATACCAATGATGTTTCCGGCACAGAGCGGCGGCTCCGCGATGCGCTGGAGATGATCCCCGATGACGTAATACCGCCGGGCAATCTGCAGATCAGTGCAGACTGGGTGGAAGAGAGCGACTGGGCGGAGGCGTGGAAGGACTATTACCACCCCGTGCGTATTGGCAGACGCCTGGTCGTCGTGCCCTCCTGGCGGCCCTGGCCAGATCCGCACAGCCTCGTCGAAAGTCTCCCGGACGATCTCGTCATACGTATTGATCCCGGCATGGCTTTCGGCACAGGCAATCACCCTTCAACGTCCATGTGCATGATCGCCCTGGAAGATTATCTGCAGCCCGGCGACCGCGTGGTTGATGTCGGCTGCGGATCCGGCATCCTGACGATTACTGCCTGCAAGCTGGGGGCGGAGAGCGTTCTGGCGATTGATAACGACCCTGTGTGTGTGAAAGTCGCCGCTGACAACACCATCGCCAACGAGGTGGCCGATAAATGCCGAATCCGTCACCTCGACACCCCCGCAGGCCTTGATGAAACCTTCGATATGTATGTCAGCAATATTAACGAGCGCGTCATTCGCCAGCACATGTCTGATGCCGCTGAGATCGTGAGGGACGGCGGGTTGTTTATCTTCTCCGGCTTTACGAAACGCTCTGAGGAGAAAGTGGCCGAAGAAATGCGCAAGACCGGTCTGGCATTCGTCGAGGACTACAGTGACGGCGAATGGCGCTGCCGGGTGGCCCGGAAATCTCATTGACTGCACTCCAGAGGAAATAGGATATGTCTGCTCCCCGAGTTTTTGTCACGCCCGATTCCATTGAAGACGAGTCAGTGACCGTCACCGGCGATCCGTATCACCACCTCGCCGTGGTGCTGCGGAGCAATCCGGGTGACCGCTTTCGGGCAGTGGTGGCCGAAACGGAAGCCGAGCACCTCGTCGAGATCACCGAGATCACCGACGAGAGCCTGCGCGGGCGGATCCTGGAATCCAGGGAGCCCGAGCGGGAGACCATCGTCACCCTGACCCTGTACCAGGGCCTGCCGAAGCGGAAACGCTTCAAAATGGTGCTGCAGAAGTGCACAGAGCTGGGCGTGGACCGCATCGTACCGGTGCTGAGCGACCGGAGCGTCATCCGGCTCTCTGAGGAGCGTGCGAAAAAGAAGGTCGAGCGGTGGCAGAAGATCAGCCAGGAGGCCGCGCGGCAGTCGGGACGAGTGATGCCTGCCGATATCGCCCACCCTGTCAGCTTCCCGGAGGCTGTGGAGGAGTGCAAAAACAGCCGGTCAGCAGGATTATTCTTCGATGAAACCCTCGCCCGTGAAGATGGCCCCGGCCTCCGGGAGGTTCTGCAGTCCATTGATTTGAAGGCCCCCCTGGCTGTGTTCATCGGGCCCGAAGGGGGCTTCAGTCCAAAGGAGGCCCAACAGGCCGCGGATGCCGGTCTGACATCAGTGGGACTCGGCAGCCGGATACTCCGGGCGGAGACCGCGGCGATGGTGGTGTGTGGCATCATCATGTATGAAGCCGGTGAGATGGGCTGAGACGCCACCCTGATGTGTGGGACGCTGCAACCCCCAAAGGACTCGCCTCGGGCGTAGCTGATTGCAGGTGCAATCAACATTTGGAGTTTTCGTGGAATCAAATCGCGAAAACCCCACCGGAAGCTGGCGACAAACAGCGTCGCCACCTGCGATTTGTAAGGGCTTACGGCTCAAATCGCAGGCCGAGCCACGGATAGGCTTTTTCCGTTTGACACGGCCACAGTGATTTTGCCTTAAGGCTGCTGTGAGCCGGTGTTGGCATGGAGGGGCAATGTCCGGCCCCATGCCCGCGGAGCCTACGCCTCCGTCCACGCGCGGGTCACATTCTCTGCGCCGGTGATTGCTGCCTCCAGCGGGGGAGATGTTGAGACCTCCAGCGACAGCCACCCGTCGTAACCATCGGACCTGAGCCGCTGTGTCACCTCCCCGACCCGTGCGGTGCCTTCACCAATCTCACAGCCCACGTACCGGGTGCCACCCGGCGACACCAGTCCCCGCTCTGCCTCCGGATCAACGCTCTCCCAGTCTTTGAGATGCACGTGGACGGTGCGATCAATCAGAACCGGATACGCGTCCATCGGCTCTTCATCGGCAAGCATGAAGTTCCCGTTGTCAAATGTGACCTTCACATCGTCGCGACCCGTGCCTTCGACGATGTCCAGGACATGCCGGGAGCTGCACGAAAACTCCGGATAGACGCCGTAGTCCTCAATCGTGAGAGTGACCCCCGATCCTTCGACCCCTTCGGCGGCTTTTGCGAGCTGTTCGGAATAGATCTTTCGCCCTTCATCGTTCGTCATCCCCTGCGACGGCCGGGTGCCGTGGACGAGCGCCGTTTGACACCCGATGTCGCGGCAGATATCCACGCTCCGAACAACGGTGTCAACGGCTTCCTGCCGATCTGCCGCTGATTCGCCGATCAGATTCACGCCGATGTCAAAACATGCATGTGCCAGGCCGAGGTCGGAGGCTGCGTGAAGAAGTTCTCGCCACAGGGCGGGCGTCTGGTCAGCATAGGGGAGATTTGCCTCAATCCCGGTCACTCCGGCGTCTTTCATCTGGCGCAGGGAGGGGGCGACATCAATATCGCCGTCCTTCATCCCGGCATGAAACGGAAACAGCATCACAGATAGCTTCACGGGAACGCCTCATTTCTGATTGCGTCAAATCATCTGAAGTTTACCAGGTTCATGGGGGTAGGAATGATGCCCTGTCAAAGTCTCATCTCGGTAAACGTGCTGGACTCGGGCTGAAAGCTGGCAACAAACACCGTCGCCACCTGCGATTTGCGGGAACTAACGACTCAAATCGCAGACCGAGCCATGAAACCGCAAACGCAGCCCAGAGCCGAGAGCATATTTGTTCGCATTTCTCCGGGGGCAGAGTTCTTATTAGACACGATTGCCCGGATCATGGGTCAAACCGTTCTTCGGAGCTGCTCCATTGACGAGCTGCCAGGGATTGAATAAACGTACCGGGTTGCAGCGACCGTCTGGTATTCCCGCCCCACCAGGCGTGCTTCTACGGGCCGGGTGTGAACTGAAAATCCACGGTGTTGGTGACACTGCTGCCGATGTTCACGGATCTGCGAGTGGTCAGGAACCCGGACTTCGAGCACGCAAACACCCGGACACCAGAAGACACATCGTCAATCCGGTAGTACCCCTGTTCATCGGTCGTCCCCTGCAATTGCGCGCTGGTGATTTCACCGGCGGTTTCTTCCACCTGCACGACCGCACCCTCCACAGGGGTCTGCTGTCCGGCAATCGTGACTGTCCCCGCGACGCTGCCGGTGGGGCGAACGCCCTCTGTTGAGCCGTCACCACCACAGCCCATGAGCAGGAGCGCGAACCCCACGACAGGTGCGACAGCCAGTGCATATCGCCTATATTGCTTCATAATCGCTCCGTCTCCCGTTACAGATTTCGTTCACAGTTGCTGCAGGTCTTCTGCGGCTGTCTCAAACCAGGTGTGTCACGTCATCCTGATGACTATGGCATTGAGCCTGCGGAAAAGATTGTGGATAAGGGCGTTTCGGATTTGCAGCCGGCCGGTTTCCGGGTTTGTCACACACATCAGTCTCGTGATTATGTAGGCGATCGGTATGTACCCGAAGGCAACTGCCAGGACGGAGACCCGACGGGCCCCCGGATTGGAGAAGACCAGGTAGTACAGGGTGGGGTGAAGGAGGAGGGAGTAAATGACAACCCCGAGAAGCCAGATGCTGAAATCCCGCGATCCGGTCATCTCCAGGGTGTCGCCGCCGGCAGGAGGCGAGAAAGCCTGGGGTGACTCCGTCTTCTTCTGCCCGGGCCCCTGCAAATCCGCCGGGGCGGAGATGTCGGCATCCTCTTCGGCCATTTGAATAACAAGATGGCCGCAGGATGGACATATGCCCTCATCACCCATTGGTGTGCCGCAGCTGGGGCATTTCATCGCAATCCTCCGGCGCGCGCGCCCCACGTTCCGATCACCCGGTCGCTGTGCTTTGTTCAACCATCGAGCCGTAAAAACCCCACAGGTACCCTTGCTCCGCCTGGACGCGCACAATACGATTGCGCAGGGAAACCGGCCCTTCGAATATCATAATTTTGTTCTGCCGGGTTCGCCCGCGGACACACTCGGGCGACTTGGGATCACGGCCTTCGACAAGCACCTCATAGACTCTGCCGACGGAGGCCTGATTCTTCTCCTGGCTTATGGTATTCTGCAGCTCAATAAGCCTCTCCAGGCGGCGCTGCTTCTCATCCTCCGGCACCTTGTCGGACATCTCTGCAGCCCGTGTGCCGGGCCGGTCGTTGTATTTGAACATGAAAGCCTGGTCAAAGCGGACTTCCTCGAACAGCGCCAGCGTGTTCTGAAACTGCGCAACGGTCTCCCCGGGGAAGCCGACCATCACATCAGTCGTCACCGACAGATCCCGCATGAGCTCCCTCGCCTGCTCGATGATAGCCCGGAAGTGCCCGGATGTGTAGTTTCGGCCCATCC
>JBKHJK010000263.1:0-4640 GCA_046538215.1 Armatimonadota bacterium | reverse complement strand
GTCCTCTGGTGGTCATCGCAGGCGGCCTGAGCAAGGGGGCTGAGTTCACCGAATTCGCGGATATTCTGGCTGAATCGGCAGAGCATGTGGTGCTCATCGGTGAGTCTGCACAGCAAATCCAGACCGCAATCAACGGACGGACCGGGGTTGAGATTGCAGATACGATGTCTGAAGCCGTGGCGGTGGCATTTGAAGCCGCCAAACCGGGCTACACCGTCGCGCTGGTACCGGCGTGCGCATCATTCGACATGTTTGACGGCCAGGCGGACCGCGGCGAGGCTTTCTGCCAGGCGGTTGGCGATCTTCGAGCAGAGATGTCACAGTAGCCGCTGTGCAAAAGGGATGACGGGAGATGGCAGCAGAGACCCTGCAAAATGAGATGACGGACACGGCTCGGCCGGGGCTGGATGGTCACCTTTTCACCCTCATCTTCGCCGCCGTGGTCTTTGGCGCCATCGCCGTCACCTCGGCAAGCGTCCCGTATGCTGCGAACGTGGTGGGAGAAGGGATACTCGGCGACACCCTCAAGTTTCTCAAGCACCAGGCGGCATACACTATCCTCGGCTTCGCCCTGATGATTGCCATCAGCTATGTCACCCCTTCGTGGCTGGGCCGCTTGAGCATTTTCCTGTTTGGCGGGGCCCTGCTTGTAACGTTTTTGACACTGACGGACCTTCCATTTGTGCACACTTCGCACGGGGAGAATCGGTGGCTCCTGGTCGCCGGGCGTAAAATCCAGCCATCGGAATTTGCCAAGGTGGCTTATGTTCTGTACGTAGCCACGCTTCTTTCCCGTGGACAGCTGACAGCGAAGAATTTCCGTCGCGTTGTGATGCCCTTTCTTCTCAGCACCACAGTGTTTGTGGTCATTTTGGTCCTGCAGGGTGACCACGGGATGGCGCTGCTTGTCGCCCTGATAGCAAGCGGCCTGGCATTTCTGGGAAATCTGCGGACGAAATGGCTGGTTACTGCTATCAGTGTCGGGGGGATCGCCCTGTTCTGGGCGGCCTGGCTGTCACGAAAAGACCGGCTGATCGGCTTCTGGGACCCGATCGGACATAAGACACATGAAGGTTTTCAGATCCTGACCATGAAAATCGCGCTGGCCCGTGGAGGCCTTGCCGGCCTCGGCCTGGGCATGTGTCCGGAGAAGTGGCACTACCTTCCTGAGCCGCACAATGACGCCATCTTCGCTGTCATCGGCTCCGAACTGGGTTTCATCGGTGCTTTGCTGCTCATCGGGCTTCTCAGCGCCGTGGTTATACGCTGTCTGCGCATCGGCTACGAGGCGCCAACGAATATCGGCTATTTCATCGCTACTGGCGTGGCGATCATGCTGGGTGTCCAGATCATTGTGCATCTCGCCGTCGCCACCCACCTCATGCCGATCACCGGGCTGACCCTGCCGTTCATCTCCTACGGCGGCAGCAGCATCGTGTCGTGCCTGATGGCGATTGGACTGGTTTTTGCTGTTCGGCGCCACAGCTTTGTGCCGGAGTCAGAGAGGTGAAACGATGCGCGTGTTGTTTGCTGGCGGCGGCACCTCGGGTCATCTCTCACCGTGTCTCGCTGTCGCCCAGACTTTGAAAACCGGGGTTCCTGATGCAACCGCCGCCTTTGTGGTCTCAAAGAAGCCAGGCGAGGCGCAGATGGTTCGCGAGCGGGGGTTTGAAGCCTTCCCGATCAGCGGCAGCGGCATGCCCTATGGCCTGTCCCTGAAGGCCGTGGGCAGCTTCTTCCGCCTGGCGGCCGGGGGCATGCAGGCGCTGGGTATTATGAAGCGCTTCGACCCGGATGCTGTATTCGCCACCGGTGGCTTCGTTTCGGCGGCGGTGGTCCCCGCAGCGGCCATTCGCGGATGTGCCACCATGATACACGCCTCCGACGCCCGGCCGGACCGCACCAACCGTCTTCTCTCCCGCTGGGCGGACCGAATATCCACGGTTAGCGACGGCGCCGCAGAGATACTCGGAGACAGGGCCGTTGTCACCGGCCAGCCGGTGCGCCCGGAGATAATGCAGGCAGATCGTGGCAGCGCCAGAGAGACCCTGGGTATCCCCAATGATGCCTTCGTGCTTCTGGTGACAGGAGGCAGCCAGGGAGCCCAAAAGCTGAATGATGCGACCGTGGAGGCGCTGCCCCGGCTGCTTACTGATCCCGAATTTCACATCATCCATCTGACCGGTCGGGGAAAGCTGCCCGACCTGGAGGCCATCCGGGGCTCCGACGCCTGGACCGAACACTATCACGTCCAGGAGCGGCGCGACGACATGGCCACGGTGCTCGCCGCCGCCGACCTGATATTGACACGAGCGGGAGCCTCCAGCCTGGCCGAAGCAGCCGCCTGGGGACGCCCGATGATTGTCGTCCCGTATCCCCACGCCGGAGGGCACCAGCGCTATAATGCCGAGATTTATGAGGCCGCCGACGCCGCCATTGTTGTGGATGACGATAATATGAACGCCGACCGGCTTGTTGAGACCGTCCGGGCGCTGAGGGCCGATACACAGCGGTATCAGGCCATGGCCCGGGCAAGCGCCGAAGTAGGTTCTCACAACGCTGCACGTCGAATTGTGGAGTATATCGTGGAGCTCGCCGGGACTGCTGAATGAGTGGTGACTTGTCAAAATGTGCTCACAGACTTACAATATCATGGTTGAGGCGTATTCGCAGCCCCCGGTTTCGCGCAACAGGGCCCGTGCCGATGTGGGGGCTGCTTGTTTTTCGATAGACCCGGCCATCATCACCCTACAGCCCGGCCCCGCATGAGCGTTACTCTGAAACTCCGCCGGGCAAACTGACGAAAGGCAGTCACCATGCCTGAACTGGGCGACATCCGCACGGCCCACATGATCGGCATCGGCGGTGTCAGCATGAGCGCGCTGGCACACGCCCTCCATGACCGCGGCATCACTGTCAGGGGCTCTGACATCCGCACCTCAGACCGTATCGAAAAGCTTCGCGACCTCGGCATCACTGTGTCCATAGGCCACGACGCAAAAAACGTCGGGGATGCGGACGTCGTGATCTACACCACGGCGATTCCGGAGGATAATCCCGAACTCCGGGCGGCGCGGACGGCGCAGATTCCGACCTGGCACCGCTCGCAGCTCCTGGCGGCTTTTGCACACAATAAGCGCGCGCTGGCGGTCACCGGTACCCACGGAAAGACCACTACCACCGCAATGCTGGGATACATTCTGACCCGGGCAGGCATGGATCCGACCATATTCATCGGTGGCATATCCCGCGATTTTGAGAGCAATTACCGTCTCGGAAACAGTGATATCGTGGTATTTGAGGCCGATGAGAGCGATGCCAGCTTCCACCACTACGACAGCACCTGGCAGATAGTCACGAACATCGAAGCCGACCACCTCGACCAGCACAACGATTTTGCAACCGTCCAGCAGGTCTTCAGCGACTTCATCGCCCTGGGCGACCCGGACGGGTATCTCGTGTACGGGGCCGACTCTCCCCCACTTGCAGCGATGGCCGAAAACGCGCCCGGGACCCCCATCAGCTTCGGCCTGCAAAGTCCCGCCGACCTTGAGGCCCAAAATGTTTCGGTTGAGGGCTGTCGGACAGACTACGACCTTATTGCTCGCGGAGAGCGTGTCGGGCGCTACAGCGTGCAGATACCCGGAAGCCATTATGTTGAGGACGCGCTGGCCGCCATCGGGATGGCCGGGTGCCTGGGAGTTGCCCCCCACGCGGCGGCAGGGTTTTTGCAGCACTACCAGGGCACGAACCGACGGTTTGAACTGCGGTATCGTGATGATGACATCGTCGTGTATGACGATTATGCCCACCATCCTACGGAAGTGCGAGTGGTGCTGGCGGCGGCTCGTAAGGCGTTTAAGGACTCTCACATCACGGCGGTCTTTCAGCCTCATCTTTACAGTCGGACACAGTTTTTGATGGATGAGTTTGCCCGGGCGTTTGCCGACGCCGATGCAGTGGTGATTAACAGCATCTACGGGGCGCGCGAGCAGCCGATGCCGGGAGTGTCGGCATCCGATCTCGCCGAGCGCATCCGCAGTTATGAGCCCAAAAAGCCGGTCCTGCATATCGAGCACCACGACGAGCTGGTGCAGCATCTTTTCGACAGCGTGGATGACACTGACGTGATCCTCACTGTCGGGGCGGGCGATATCACGGAGGTCGGCCAGCAGCTCGCCCGGCGGCTGAAACAGCGCAGGTGAACCAGATGCCCATGACAGCTCACAGAGTCTGGGGATGGCGGCTGTCCCTCCTCAGCGTCCTGGTGGGTGCCCTGGTCGGCATCGCCGCATCACCCGTGTTTCAGATCGAGCGGGTTGTTATCGTCGGGCCTGATCCGAGTATCGCCACAGAGATTGCACAAAAAATGCAATTACCACAGCAGGCGACCACCGTTATCCTCCCGCTCGAGGCGATAAACCGGCTGACCGGAGAATGTCACCGGGTCAAGAGGCTAGTGGTCCGGCGGCGCCTCCCAAACACACTTGTGTTGCACGTCCGGCCGCGGCGGCCGGTCGCGGCGATTGCCGGTGAGGTCAATGACACACTCGTTGACGACGAAGGGGTCTATCTGCTGCGTACCGATAACGCGCACGACGTGCCCCGGATCGTCGGTCTCACTGAAAACCGCCCGGTCC
>JBKHJK010000262.1:0-4642 GCA_046538215.1 Armatimonadota bacterium | reverse complement strand
CATCTCGACCCCAACACCGACGAGGGCTGCCCGATGTATTATCAGGACGAAAAGGGAAATCTGCGGTGGCAGCCCACCGGCTCGGTTGGCCTGCACGGGCGGATCGGCGCCATCCCTGCAAAGCACCTGTCGCTGTGCGAATGGTGGGATGGCGATGATTACTGGATGAGCGTCTCCGGGCAGATGCGGGAGACGGCCGTCTTCGGCTCAAACCTCGTGCTCAAGCGCACCATCCGGGCAAAGCTCGGGGACACGAAGATCTGGATTGATGATGTCGTCGAAAACCAGGGCCACGACCCGGCCGAGCACATGTATTTGTACCACTGCAACTTCGGCTTCCCCATCCTCAGCGACGGCGCCGAGTATCTCATCAACTCCCGCAGCACGGAGGCTCGTGACGAGGACGCCGCACCACATATTGACACCTTGGCACAGTTCCCCGCACCCACGCCAAACCAGGTCGAATGGGTCTATTATCACGACCTCGCCACCGATGACGGGGAAAACACTGCAGTTGCCATCGTCAACCGCGACTTCAACGGCGGCCAGGGCTTCGGAGGTTACCTGCGCTTTTCGAAGCAGCAGCTTCCGAACCTTATCCAGTGGAAGATGCCGGCTGAGGGCACCTATGTAACCGGCCTGGAGCCTGCCAACTGCCTTGTCGAGGGCCGCACCAAAGACCGCGAGGAGGGCCGGCTGGTGACACTGCAGCCTGGTGAAAGCGCCGAATACAGCCTTGAAGTCGGCGTGCTGGCAAATAATGACGAAATAGACGCCCTCGGGGCTGAGATCGCAAAGATGAGCTGAGGCAAAGAGGCCATAATCAGGTACCGAATGCCCACAACAGGTCGGTTGAGCATCCACAGTTGGTGCAACAAAAATGCTCCCGTGGCTCAGGTGAAATGTCATTTATTCTCAGCTTCCAGCCCGAGTCACCGGATCGACAACCAATAAAGTATATTGCAAACACAGGGATTGCTCGGGCTGGAAGCTGGCGGCACACACCGCCGCCACCCTCGGGCTGTAAAAAACACAGCGCTCGGGCCGAGCCACGGACATCTTTTTGAATCAGCAGTCTATCAAGTCGAACCTTCGTGCGGTTCGGACAACCTTTGCAGTTGGAGAAGCGGTGCAGAACACAGGCCGAGCTACGGGATGGCTCGGCAACCGCTCAGGGTCGCTCCGTCCTTAAGAAATATTTCTGGGCAAATCAATGATACACCGCGGCGTGGGCGTGCGTAGGCAGGCCCCGGGCGGCGAATGGAAAACTGCAATCACCGAGAAAGGACACATCAATGGCAGATCTTCGCGGCCAGTTTCGCGATCCGGATAACACTTATCGCATGCACCCCTTCTGGTTTTTGAACCACGATCTGCAGGAGGATGAACTCGGCCGGCAGATCGCACAAATGGAGGAGAAAGGCCTGGGGGGAGCGGTGCTTCACGCCCGGCACGGACTGCTGACGCCGTACATGGGCGAGGAATGGATGCAGGCGATCGGCGCGTGCATTGATGAACTGTCCTCCCGCGGCATGGAGGCGTGGCTGTACGATGAAGACAATTGGCCCTCCGGCACCGACAGCGGGCGGCTGACCAGGGATCATCCACAGTTTCGGATGCGCTATTTGCGGGTGCAGACGCTGCAGATCAGCGGTGGCGCGACCTTCCAGCGAAGCCTCCCTACAAACGGTGATGAGCTGGTGGCGATCCTTGCGGGCAAGCTGGCGCCGGACAGGATCAATGAGCCCGGCGGCCCGCATTTCACCGGCACAATCCGCGATCTGACCGACCGCTGCAGTGAGGGCCGGCTGCGATGGGAGGCGCCACCGGGAGAATGGTTCGCCGCGATCTTCTGGTCCCATCCCGTGCCCGATAAAACGACATTCTTCGACGGTTCCTATCTGGACACCATGAACCGGGAGGCGGTTGCAGAGTTCCGGCGGCGCGCCTATGACCCTTATGACCGCTTCAGCGACGATTTCGGCGGAACCGTGAAGGGCGTCTTCACCGATGAGCCCGGGCTGATGATCCATGACGCGTATTTTGGGGTGGAGGCGAAGGCCGGGACCGCACAGGAACCCGACCGGACGCTGCCCGGAGTGACCCTGGCGTGGACCCGCGATATGTTCGAGCACTTCGAGAGTATGCACGGATACGATCTGCGGGAGCATCTGCTGGACCTCGTATTTGACACCGGCGACGACAGCTCGAAGGTACGGCTGGATTATCACCGGGCGATTTCGGCGTGGTATGCCGGAAATTTCCATGGACAGCTCGCAGGATGGTGCGAAAAGCGCGACATCGAGCTGATCGGCCACACCATGGAAGACCCCTTCCATAAGCAGGTTCGCACCCAGGGCGACCAGCTGCAGGCGCTGGCGAAAATGCACCGGCCCGGCTTCGATTACCTCGGTGATTCGGTGGATCCCGGCCGGATACTCGCCGCGAAATGCGCCTCCTCGGCCGCCCATATCCACGGGAAGCGCCGGGTGATGTGTGAGGCGTTTGGTGGGGGCGGCCATCAGACCACCCTCGAACGCCAGCGCGTGAATCTCAACTTCATGTGCGCACTGGGCTGCAACATGGTCATCCCACACGCGTTTTACTACTCCTTCGAGGGCCTGCGTAAAAGCGACTGGCCGCCCACGGAGTTTTATCACAACGGCTACTGGGAATTCTACAGGGGTTTCGCCGACTACGCTGCACGGATGTGTCTCATCCAGTCGGCTGGCCACCACGTGTGTGACGCGCTGGTAATGCTGCCCACGGAGACCATGGCGGTTGATGCATGGGACCAGGGGGAATATGTCTCCGAGCCGATGTGCGGACGGCTGCTGGATTTCGTCTCCGACGGTCTGCTTTCGGCCCATCATGATTACGATTACGTCGGCGATGAGCACCTCGCCACGGCGATGCTGAAAAACCAGAGTATCACCTTCCCGCTGGCTGCCGAGGAATACTCCGCAGTGGTGCTGCCGGGGTGCCGGGTTATCAGCAGCGAGACCGCACGCAAACTGGCGGATTTCTACAGGAACGGTGGCACGGTCATCATCCTCGGCGAAATGCCCTCCGAAGGCACACAGCGCGGCACTGATGAAGACGTAAGAGCGCAGATGAACGAGATCTTCTCGGAGGCGGCCGAGGGATCCTGCGAGGTGCGTAATGACGCCGGAGGGGTGGCTGTTTTCGCGCCTGAAGATGCCGTCACACAGGAGTGGCTCGAAGCGACGCTGACGGAGGCGATTGATCCGGATGTGACAATGGCCGGGGATCCCGACGAGCATCGTGACATCGTCTGCACGCACCGCGCTGACGGCGATATGCACCTGTATCTTCTGTTCAACCGTGGTGAGACGCCGCAGGAGGCTGATGTGAAGGTCCGGGAGGAGGGAATCGTCGAGGAATGGGACCTCGAAAGCGGGCGTCCGGGAGCGGCCGAGCATGAAACGACCGAAACCGGAACCGTGTTTCACTGTACCCTCGATGCCGGGGAGGCTCGCCTGTTCGTCGTTGATCCCAATTCTGACCTGCAGCGACTTTCAAGTGACGACACCGTTCCTCCGGAGCTTCTGGATGAAATCGAGCTCGGCGATCGCTGGAGCTTTGAGGGTGCCGGTGAAAACGTTGTCATCCTTGACCGCTGGCAGTACATCGCCCATGACCAGGCCGCCGGAAAGCGTCTGGGGGTCACAGGCACCCCTGGACATGTCAACACCTTCGTCACCGACTTTGAGGTTGAAGGCGACATAGTGCCCGTCAGGCTCGTGCTGGACAATATTTGCCAGGGCCTGCCCGCCCATGTCGGTTTCCTTTCGCGGAAGCGCGATGTCGAGGTCCTGGTCAATGGCGAGCTTGCGCCCCCGCTGGAGAACGCAGACTGGCAGGATCCGATGTTCATGGCTACCGACCTGACCGACCTTTTGCAGCAGGGGGCAAACGAGCTGCAGATCTGCTTTGTATCACTGCTGCAGGAGCCGCAGGCGCTGACAGATCCGCTGTACCTTGTGGGTAATTTCGCTTACGAATCGGGTGTGCTCAGGCCGCCTGCCACGCAGATGCGGGGGTACTATTCACAAAGCGGCTACCGCCATTATCCCGGCATCGCCCGCTACAGCACCAGCGTGCACATCGAGCCGGAGTTTCTCGAGGGCGGCCGGCGGCTGATCCTGGATGTCGGGGAGGTCCGTGACTGCGCCAGAATTGTTGTTAACGGTGAGGAAGTTGCCGTCCGGCTGTGGCCCCCCTACGAGGTTGACATCAGCGACAATGCGACAGCCGGGCGGAATGAAATCACCGTGGAAGTCACCGGAACCCTTGCCAACCTCTACGCCAAGGCCGATAAACCCGCAGGGATCAGCGGCCCCGCTCGAATCTGGGTGATCGGATGAGCGAGACAGAGGGACTTCCCCTGCAGGTGCAAATGCAGGGTGGCGGACGGGCGGTGCTCCGGCATATTACCGGCGATGATTACGAGCGAGTGCTGGAGTATTTCGACGGGCTGTCGGAGCTGAGCAGGAAGTACTTCTGCCCCCACCCGTTCGATGAAAAGCATGCGCGGATGATCGTACAGACCTCCGACCGCACCGACAACGTCCGCATCGGGGCGTTCGCCAACTCCGCCGACGGGCCGCTGGTGGGGTAC
>JBKHJK010000261.1:0-4646 GCA_046538215.1 Armatimonadota bacterium | reverse complement strand
CGGCCAGCGCCGCCTATTCAATGTCGCCCACGTGACTACCATTTACGCGAAGGTCCGCAGTGGAGCAAGTCTGGAGGATGCTGAGGAAGAAATCGCGGCACTGCTGCGGGAGCGGCATCGGCTCCGCGATACCGAAGACAATGACTTCACGGTACAGAATCAGTCCGAAATAATCGCCGCCCAGCAGCAAATCAGCGGCTCCTTTACCCTGCTGCTCACCAGCGTGGGTGGCATCTCGCTGCTGGTGGGAGGCGTGGGGATTCTCGCCGTAATGTTGATGTCGGTTCGTGAGCGCACCCGCGAGGTCGGCCTCCGACGGGCAGCCGGAGCGACCCGCCGAGATATACTCCTGCAGTTTCTGACCGAAGCCGCAGTGCTCAGCGTGGTCGGAAGTTTCGCAGGTGTGGCTTTAGGGGTGGCCGGAGCGGCTGTGACCGCCAGCCTCACGCAGTGGGCTATGGCCTTCTCACTGCCCGCCGCTGTGGCCGCTGTGGTTGTTTCGGCGGCCCTTGGCATCATCTTTGGCATCTATCCCGCCCGCCAGGCAGCACTCCAAAACCCCGTCGAGGCGCTGCACGGCAGAAAATAGGACCGGCGGTATTCACAGACCGGGAAGGGAGACAATAGACCATGCATCACGGTCAACGCGCCTTGTCGATTTTCGGTGGAATTGCATTCCCCTGGCTCATCCTCGGGATCATTGTGCTCGCGGTGCTGGTGGGGGTAATTATTTGGCTGCTGCTCCAGAGGCAATCCCACAGCGCTCCTGAGCGTTCCGATAAGAGCGAAGTTGAACAGAACCCCGAGGGACAGATCATGGCCATGCTCCACCAGGCGGGCGGGCCACTGTTGCAGACGGAAATCGCCGCAAATCTGGATATTCCAGTCAAACGCGTCGCTCCGATATTGAAGGCCCTCGAGGAGAAGGGATGGATCCACAGGCAATGGCGCGCAGGCGAATACACCTATCGAGTGATTGCCAGGCGGACCTAGACTGCTGCGTGTGAAACAGATACCGGCGGACGGCAATCTGGTTGCCCCTTTTTGATGATCCCGCGGGCCATCACAGGGCCACTGTGTTGTCTTCGACCGGGGTGCACCATCGGCGCCCCACCCCTCACCCAAACAACCCACGGACGTAACGAGACACCTCATCGCCAAGACCGAAAGATCCTCGACGCGACAGTGTCTGCAGGCCGCGCACGTCTGAAAACGCCACCCTCCGCCCATTCTCTGGAGGTTTGCGAAAACTGATGGAGAATGAACTGGTAGAGGGCTGACTGAGGCAGGGGGATGAAACGGTCATTTCCGTACGCGGCTGCGCGCCCATTGCACTTGCCGGAGGCAGAGAAGCACTCCCTATTATCCAGTTTTGAAAACTGTATTCTGTGGAGGGAGATCGGATGATGACGGCGCGGATAGTGTACACGTTCGCAATCATGCTCATGGCTGTGGTGATATGTGCGACCACCCATGGAGCAGCCTACTTCGTTTCTCCTGCGGGTGATGATGCAAACCCTGGGGGACTGGAGGCGCCATGGCAGACGCTGCAGAAGGCCGCCGAAACCGCTGAGGCCGGTGACGTCGTAATACTACTGCCCGGTGAGTATCCGGGGCAGTTACGGCCGGTGAACAGCGGGACAGCGAAGGCGCCGATCGTGTTCCGGGCCGACCCGCGGAGGCAGGCGACGCTGACGGGGCCGGACAATGACCGGGCCGTCGCGCTGCAGGACCTCTCACATATCCGCATCGAAGGTCTGCACGTGGACCCGCAGGCACCGGGTGCGGGCTGGCTGACGGTGCGTAACTGCTCGCACATAGCCGTGGAGGACTGCTGCATGGAAAATTGCACAGAGGGTGGCCTGGCGGCACACATTGACAATTGCGAGGACATCACTGTTCGCAACAGCGTCTTTCGCAAGCAAACCGGCGGCATCAACATGTTCCGCATCTCGCACACCACAAGACTGCTTTTTGAAGGCAATGTCATCAGCCGCGCCGGACATTCGCCGCTTCAGTTCCATCCCGACCACTCCAACAGCCGGGTGGTGATACGCGGCTGTGTATTCCATGCCGCCTGGGGGCGTAGTTTCGAACACTTCGGCACCGAGCGGATACTTTTCGAGCACAATATTGTCACCCATGCGTTCAACAGCGGCTGGTCCGGTAGCAGTCACGCCAAATTCGCCACCACCTGCGGTATCTTTCGCTTCAACAGGCTTTTCCAGAATCCCCACGGTGTGATTAATCTCTATCCGTTCCGCGACGTCTATCTGGACAGTATCCGGCTTTACAACAACGTTTTTGACGACAACGGCCATTACGGCATCTCGGCAAACAGTGGACACGACCAGACACGAAACTTGCTGTTCCTCAACAATATTTTCAGCCGAAACGACGAGCACGGCGTTCAATGCCAGATACGCCTCAACGGAGGGACGCCCGAGCAGGTGCGGCTCGTCAGCAACGTATTCACCGGTCGAGAACGCGGCCTGCCCGTGATACATGATTACGGCGAGTCCTTCACCGTCGAGACGCTCCAGGATGAGGACATACAGACCGAACACGGAGCGCGCTACGAGCACAATATGGATGTGGATCCAGGCTTCATGAACCCGGACCTGTACGACTATTCGCTGCGTGATGACAGCCCCCTGCGTGATGCAGGCCGCTTTTTGACCGTGACGGTGGGGTCGGGGACGGGGAGGCTGCTGGACGTTGATGATACGGCCTTCTTTTACGACGGCTACGGCATCCAGGGCGAGCAGGGCGACCTGATTGCGGTACGCACAGCGGCGCAGGTGGCGCGAGTCATGGAAGTTGATCATGACGCAGGCACGCTGCGTGTTGATCGCGAGCTGCACTGGAGCGACGGCGACCCGGTGAGCCTGCGGTGGTCGGGCGAGGCTCCGGACATTGGCCTTTACGAACATGGCGACGACGGTCGGGTGGCGATGGGAGTGGTGGCGGAACCGTTTGAGGCACGCCCGGGCGAAGACGTGACCATGCACATCGTGATGCATGGAGACGTCCGGCCCGAACATATCCGCTGGTGGCTTGGAGACGGAAACGTGGCTGAAGGACCGACGGTCACCCACCGATACAGAGATGAATACGATTATGCAGTCAGAGCGGAGGTGCTGGACACGGACGGGCGGACACATCGCGCGGCGGGATACCTCCGTGTGGCCGAGCCGGTTGATCCCGGCGCCCCGCTGGTGCACTCCACGTGGGGCCCGGAGGATGACAGCGCCTGGAGGCTGTGGAAAAGCTACGGCTATCCCGGCCCGTCCAGCTTCAAAGACGTGGTCGCAGGCGGCGTCCGCCACGGACCGAACAGCCGCCGTATCCCTGCCGACTACGAGCCGCCCGGTTCGGGAGTCAACTATCGCCACGTCCGAGCTCCCTCCGACGGTGGCGGGATACCAGCGCGGATTCATCCGGTCGGCTGGAACATCGACCGCTATCCGGAGGTGTTCGTCCGCTATCGACTGGGAGAGGGCACACCACTGGTGGTAGCGCTTAAGCCGTTTGCTCGGGGTGCAGTTGTTGTGGCGCACAATCCGGTCACGCCCCCCGATTTAACCGTACTGGGCGAGGATGTGCTGTATGATGACGGTGAATGGCATGAACTCACCCTGGATGCGCGCACGATTCGCCAGAGGTATCCCGATGTGCAGGTGCTGGAGGGGTTGTATTTCGTCCGGGCTTCCAAAAGTGCCGTGACAGAGGGCCACTGGTACGACCTGGACGAGGTGATCATCCGTCCTGCCACACATGAGTGAGTTCCATATTGACAGAGGCTGTCTGCCGGGAATATCCACATCCTGCCGGAAGGAACCGTGATCTGCGCTATGAACATCAACAGCAGTCGGTCCAATACGGGTTTATGCACAGCACACCCGATGGTGATTGGGCTTGTGTGCATTGTTCTGTGCGCCGGAGCTGCCTCTCCGCAGGAAATGCTTGCCAATCCCACATTCGAGCCGGATGACGAGGGAACGGCGCCAGCGGAGTGGCGGTACCAGGACTGGGATACCGGCAGCCGTGCCCTGTACGATCCATCGGGCGGTCGCGAGGGTACGCCGGCGGTGGGGATCGAATGCGGCACGACGGATGACCGGGGCTGCTGGATGCAGAGGCTGCCGCTTGAAGGGCGCAAACACCTGCACGTCAGCGCATATTATCGCACCGAAGAGATTGCACGCGGTGACGGGGCGCTGATACGGGTGGAGTGGTGGGACGGTGACCGGAAGTTTCTGCTGGGGACGCGCCTGTGGTTGCCACCTGCACAAGAGTGGACATATTTCGAGGAGGTTGTGACCGCCCCGGAGACGGCTGAAGAGGTCGCAGTGGAGCTGTTTAATCGCTACAGGATTGGCCGCGTCTGGTGGGATACGGCTCATCTGCGCGAGGCGACGAAAGAGGATCTGCGGCGCTTCGATGACACACCGGCCAGTGAAGGTGAATGGGGCTTTCGCCCATCCCAAGGAGAGGTCACCGTCGTAAACCCGCCATCGTTTGTCTGGCGCCCGCAGCATGCAGCAATCGGTTACGAACTTCAAGTGGCAACCGATGATGACTTCAAGGAGCCTGTGTACGAGGCGGCAATTAATCGTTATACCGCTCACCGGCCGGCGCACACT
>JBKHJK010000260.1:0-4649 GCA_046538215.1 Armatimonadota bacterium | reverse complement strand
GACCCTCAGGTTCCCCGCCCTGTAGTCGGGCTCTGAAGGGTCGTCTGTGTCCTCGATACCCCTGACGTAGCGGTTGGTGTCATGGAATTTCACCGCATCTTCTGGCATCAGGTGCCGCGTCTCATCGCGATCGGGATCGGTTTCGATATTTCCTGCGGCCGACAGGGATTGCATCATCTCCAGCCGCGCGGAATAATTCAGGTCCATAAGCTCAGCATCAGTGTCATCATCGTGATACGGACACGTAGTGTCAGTTTGCACCGCACCACAGAACGGGCAGCGATAGACCGGATCTTTATCAGGGCCGTCCGATAGCCTGTTGAACAGCGGAAACAGCATCGTCTCCGAGAGGCTTCCGGGCCCGTAAACACCCTGGATCCACTGGCCGCCCAGATCCCGCAGGCCGATAATCAGCCGGGGGAAGGTGGAGGTGAGGTACGGCCTGCCGCTCCAACCAAACTCCCACTCGTCATTCTTGATGTTCGGGTTATTTCCCACGTTCTGCAGCTCGACCTTCGAGCAGAAGAAGTGGGCCTCGCCGATATACTGCACCCACTGGCGGGATGGGTCGGCAGGGCCAGTCATAATGAAGTTGCCGGGCGGTAGCTTCCTGGCGACATCCTCGTTCGTCACATCTTCCTGGTAATCGTACTGCCAGGCGCCGCCCTCGTAGAAGCGATAGGTATTGGCATTCGAAGGGCCTGGAGGGCCCGGAGGAGGAGTGATCAGGTTCGTGTGGTCGGCGTCGCCGGCGTACTGGACGGCCACCATGCCGGTGCCAGTCCAGTCAGGCGCCAGTACGAACGGTTCCAGGGCATCGCCGGATTCGGCCACGGTACTGTCAGTGGCGATGCCGCCGCTGACGGCCGAGCCGCTGCCGTGATCCAGCCAGCACTCTTTTTGAGACAGGGCATTCCAGGCAGCCTCAGTCGCGCCGGGGGCATCATCTACATCAACAGGCGCCCCGTGCCCCGACATGTCCGCCACACCCGGCAGGAGCCGTGAATTGCTCGTAACATCGAACTGAAACACCCAGGTCTCATCTTCCCCGGCGAGTACGTCGAAGCAGTCATCTCCCCCGTGCTGAGCAAGATGCGTAAACTCCGCCATCACGGCACCCGAATCGCTGATGTAGGTGTTGCTCAACGTCGGATCCAGGGCGTCGGCGGTCGGGTTTATGTCCTCCACATCAAGATCGAGACCATACACGACACTGGATATCTTCACATCCACCCGGGAAACTTCCCCGGCAGCATTCCTGTATTGCCTGTAATAGATCCACCATCTGTCACCGTGTGTCACGCGGAAGGGATTGATACCGATACGCACGGCGGCAGCGATTTCGTCATCATCGAGAGTTTTTCCGGCGCTTGAGCAGTCGGTGTTCTCAATATTGACAGGCTGAGCACATGGTCTGGTGACGCCCGGCGGCATGACGAAGAAACGCAGATGGCTGGTGTCGTCAATGTCGTCGGCGCCGTCAGCGTTCTCCATGTCACATGAAAGCACGTTAAGGGTCGAGTTGCGATCAATGTCATCGCTGGTATCCGCCGTTCCGCGGTCGTCATAGGGGTGAAATACTTTGCCGATAACAGCCGCGCCGCCGGTGACATTGCCATCCGCATCAGTGTACTCGATATCGCGATAGGCCGCCCCGAGGTCCTGGACGGTGATGTCGAACGCCCGCTGCTGTCCGATCGGGACCTGGACCAGGTCAACGTTTGCCGGGTGAGCGTCCGCATCGAACGGATCCGGGCATTCTCCGGGATAGGGCGATGAGTAGTGGCAGTAGGGACACACGTACTCATAGCTGGCCGCTGCGAGATTGAATTGATACGTTCCGTCGGTGGTGCCATCACCCACGAAGGCCCGGCATTCGTACGGACTGGGATCGGGAGTCTGCGCCAGTACAGCAGCCGGGAAGATAACTGCCGCCACCAGCGCCACCAGCCCCACAAGCCACAGCGTCTGTGAGTGTTTGATAATGCCGTCTGTGTAATGCGTTTTGTTTCTATATTTCATGATAATCGCCCAGTTATCTCGCATGATGTATGGTGCACCCGAAAGCAGCTCCCTCCCCTATCTGCTGGCATCGGTGGGTTGTGCCAGCGGGTCGGTCCAGTCCCGTCTCGCCGGATCCGGGATGACCAGGCGCCTGTCTATGTCAAGGGTGTCGTTGCCCGGATAGTTATCGTTTGCGTCTTCTGTCTGGATTGTCAGCACACTGCTGGTGAGCACAGCGGGCGCTGACCGGTCGGGTACATTGCGCCGCGACAGGTTCATGATCAGCCCCGCGTGATTGACGACCATGTGTTTGAAGTACCGCTCGGTGGTGTCGTCACCGTCCCAGTCGCCGGGCCGGCTGTCCGAGGGCAGGCGGCTGGCAGCCACCGGGAACCACGGCAGGTGCTGCCAGTAGTTGTTGCCGTCAGCATCCTGGTAGCGGATGTTTGTGAGCTGTCGGCGCGTTTCTGAGGACGGGTATGAATACAGATAATCCCGCCGTGTCATGTACCATATCGGCGTGTCGGGCTCGGCAGTGCCACCGTCGTCTGTCGCCGGCTCCAGCGCCCAGCTTCCGGCACCGCCGCTGAGATTCATGCAAAACTCAAACACCCCGTCACCCTGCTTTGAAATCTCATGCGGCCGGCCGTCCTGGATGTCTGACAGCCGTCCTGCATACTGCCCGCAGGTCACCGTCAGGTATGCGAAGTTGCCCTCGTACGACAGATCCATATCGCGGATATTGCGGAAGATCAGCGAATCCGACGGGCCGTAGGTGGTGTCTTCAATATCCGCATCCCACAGCCACGCCAGCCATTTCCAGTTGCTGCCGTCGGTTCCGTTCGGCGGTGTGGCGTCCGAGGGCGGGTTGATGCGCTGTGTGCCCCGTTCGACGACCATGAGCTGATGGAGATTGGCCGCAGCGCACAGATAGCCGATGCAGGCGGTGTTCACCGGGTCGAATACCGGCACCACGGCGCTGTAGGCGATCTTCTGCATGGAGCTTGCGCCCGACGTCAGCTTCACGTGGCTCGGAGTCAGCACCCGGACCTCGTGATTCTGGTCACCGTTGCCGTCAAGGAAGGTCACAACATCCAGCAGCCGCCCGTTGCCCGGGTCTGCAATGACGGTGTGCATCTGCGTATTCGGCAGCAGATCGCCGTTGATGGAGTTGTAGTAGTTCCCCGAGCCCGCCGGATATTCGACCGTGTAATATCTGAAGGCGTCCGACGGTGAATCCAGGTTCAGCGGGTTATCATTTGGTGTCTGCCCGCGGGCGGTGTAATAGTCATAGCCGTTTTGTGTCAGCGGCCACTGCAAAACGCCGTCTTTGTCAATCTCCACCACGCGGTCGTTACCGGTATCAACCACCAGGATGTTGCCGTTGGGCAGCTTCTGGGCCTTCGCCGGCCGGTTGAACGGCATCGGCATACGGTCGTCGGGGCCGCGGTCAGTATCCACGGTTTCGCCCACCATCGCCGACAGGGTTCCGTGACAGCTCCATACCGGTTCCTGGTCTATCACCTCGATAATGCGGGTGTCGTCACAGATGATGGTGGAATCTGAAGCCATACCACTGACGAATCCGAGACTTTCGTTCAGATATGCGTTGACGTCATCGTCATTGCCGACCGCCGGGATCTGTGTCGCCATCTTCGAGCCGACAAAGACGCGGTTGTGTCCGAGCGCCAGGCCGCTGGAGACCGAGGGGATACCGAGACCGACGTATGAGGCAGTTTCGGGGATCGCCGGCTGTGCCGCATGTCCCCGCAGCCGATTGGTCACCGGATCCCACAGGATCGAAAAGAGTGTCTGCCGCATGCTGTCACCGACCAGGAACGGCTTGGCCCCCACACCGGGATCGGTCTCCGGCAGGTCGAGGGCGTAATCGCGGTTGGGATCGTAGCCGTCAACGCCGAGGTGCAGGACGCTGCCGCCGAGGGCGGGATCAGATACTGATTCACCCATATTCCTGGGCACCTGGTACTGCTCGCGGGCGAACTTCGTCTTCCCGGTGGTTTCGTCGAAGTAGTAGTACGACACCTGGATCGCGGTTCCCGGCTGCAGCGGCAGACTGCTGTTGGGGAGGTCCAGTCGCAGGTTCCGCACATCAAGGATACCGCGGGGCAGTGCGGCCGTCCACGCCGTTGTGCCCGGCAGGTCATCCGGCAGATCATAGGTGGCGCCGTCCAGCGGAACTTCGCCCACGCGGTAATTGTTCACCGGTGTGCAGTCTGATTCATTTCTCGCATTCGGCAGGGTGATCCGCGGGCTGTAGGTCGGGTCGTTCGGGTCGAAGTGCACGAAGTTGTGGTTCAGGCGGATGAAGCCCGGCATATACTGGCACCGCGTGATGTCGGGGATGATGTGAAGCTCCGTCCGAGCCGTGGTGTCGGTGGGATCATCGGGCTCGACGTACTCGTAAGAAATCCACACCGCCCGCCCGTACAGCGCGTCCCCGTTCTCCCAGTGTGCGTCGGTCGGGTCGAAGGTGATGCTGTGGTTGTGCACATCCACTGTATAGGTGTCACTGCCTATGACATCGTCTGCTGCGTTGGGATCGCGACGGCTGGCATAGCTGATAACCTCGACGCTATCGGCAATCACCCGGGCGCCGGGCACATAGTTGCCGGATCCATCAGTCG
>JBKHJK010000259.1:0-4657 GCA_046538215.1 Armatimonadota bacterium | reverse complement strand
CCGTTATCTCTCCTACGGCGTCTTCGACATGGAAGCCGACGGAACCGACCTGTTTCAGCGCGGCCGCTTCCTCCCCGCCGGTGCCCTGAACGGTGAACTCACAGATGTGGAGCCGTCTCAAATCACCGAGGATCTCCGCCACTCGTATTTCGACGATGACCACACCGGACGCCACCCGTCGCAGGGCGAGACGGAGCCGGACGCCGACAAGTCCGAGGCATATAGCTGGGCCAAGGCGCCACGGCTCGGTGGAGAGCCGCATGAGGTGGGCCCTCTGGCCCGATGGCTGGTGGCCTATCACGCGGGTGATGAGAAGGTCACCGAAGCGCTCGACGGTCTTCTGAGTGCGCTCGATGCACCGCCCAAAGCGCTGGAATCGACGCTGGGCCGTCACGCCGCCCGTGCACTGGAGACACAGCTCGTCGCCCGGGCCATGCGTGACTGGGCGCTGGAGCTGGAGCCCGGTGAGCCCGTCTGTGCCGATTACGAGCTTCCCGACACCGCCACCGGAACCGGATTCGTGGGCGGTCCCCGGGGTGCTTTGATGCATCATGTTGACATTGACGATGGCGTCATATCACGCTACCAGCTCGTTGTTCCCACCACATGGAACGTCTCGCCCAGAGACGACAACGATGTTCCGGGGCCGATCGAACAGGCGCTGCTGGGAACGGAGGTTGCCGACGAACAGAACCCCTTCGAGGTCGTGCGGATCGCTCGCTCCTTCGACCCGTGCCTGGCGTGTGCGGTACATCTCGTTGACGCCCGCAACAACGATCTGGGGGAGTATCGCATCCTATGACCGTTTCACGATCACGGCGAACGGTGGTCATGGGGGTCGGCAACATTCTCATGGGTGACGAGGGCGTCGGTGTCCACGTCATCCGCCGCCTGCAGGAGCAATTTTGCGGCGATCTGGAGCTGATCGAGGGCGGGACGGTCCCCGCCCAGAGCCTCGCAAACCCCCGGACAGTGACGCACCTCGTGCTGGTGGATGCGGTGGATGCCGGTGGCCCGCCGGGCGCCGTCTATCGGATCCCGGCCACAGAGATCCCCAAATCTGCAGGCATGAGCGCACATCATTTCACGCTCAGCGACACGCTGACAGCCTGGCATCTGCAGGGTCTCGATATGCAAAAGGCCGTCATCATCGGCGTCCAGCCCGCAGATGTGCGACTTCGCAAAGGGCTCTCAGACACACTTACACATCGTTTCCCACAGATATGTGACGCAGTTTTATCTGAAGCCGGTCACGAAAGGATGACAGGTGAAGATGATTGCCAGCGAACCCAAGCCCATTGAGCAGGTACTTGACTATCTGGACGGACAATCCACGGTGATTATCGCCGCCTGCACAGGATGTCCGGAAGGTTGCGAAAGCGGTGATCCGGAACAGTTATCCAGACTCCGTGCGGGCCTCGAAGAGGCGGGCATAAAGGTGCTCGAAACCGTTGATATCGATTTCCTGTGCAACAAGGCCCTGATCGCCCGGCGTCTCACCTCACACCTTGAGGCAATCAATGAGGCGGACTCTGTTCTCGTATCTTCGTGTGGTATCGGCGTGCAGGCTGTTGCCGCCACCGTGCCGTTGCAGACACATCCGGTGCTTGACACCATTTCCCTGGGAGGCTTCCAGGGCCTGTGGCCCGGTGAAGAGCGGTGCCTGGAATGCGGCGACTGCCTGCTGCATTACACCGGCGGGATCTGTCCCCGCACCGCCTGCTCCAAGAGCCTGACCAGCGGGCAGTGCGGCGGCGCTGACACCGATGGTTCCTGCGAGGTGGATCCTGAAATCGAGTGTGGCTGGATCCGCATATACGAACGGCTGGAAGAAATCGGGAGACTGGATCTCATGGCAAAGGAGATCAAGCCGCTCGATCATCGAAACTATTCCGGAGACGTTCGGCACCGATCGACAAACTGGTGGGCTCTCGAAAACCCGCAAAAAGGCCAGCAGTTGGTCGAAGAAGGCGAATAGACACCTCTATCCGGTGACGATCCGTTCCAACTCACATCACTCTAATGCACGATGCTCAAAAGGATGATAGCCAGATGCTCAGTGACATTGAAATCGCCCAACAGGCAGACATGCGACCCATCACAGATGTTGCCGCAGATGTCGGCATCGAGCCCAGTGAGTTGAAGCTGTACGGCGACCACATTGCGAAGGTTGATCTCGGCATCCGGGATCGCCTTGCAGACGAAGAGGACGGCAAGCTGATCCTGGTCACCGCCATCACTCCCACACCCCTGGGTGAGGGAAAGACTGTCACCACTCTCGGTCTCGGCCAGGCGATGCGCTACATCGGCGAAAACGCCATCTGTGCCATACGTGAGCCCTCGATGGGTCCGGTTTTTGGTATCAAAGGCGGAGCGTGTGGTGGCGGGTATGCCCAGGTCGTGCCCATGGAAGACATAAACCTCCATTTCACCGGCGATATTCACGCGGTCGGAGCCGCCAATAACCTCCTGGCGGCAATGATTGACGCGAGTCTGTGGCATGGCAACCCGCTCGACATTGATCCGTTCTCCATATCGTGGAACCGCGGCGTTGATATGAATGATGTCGCCCTGCGCAATATGGTCATCGGCCTGGGTGGTAAGAGCGGCGGCTGGCCCCGCGAGGCACAGTTTGACATCACCGTCGCCTCCGAGGTCATGGCTGTCCTGGCGCTCACCGACGGGCTGCAGGATATCAGAGAGCGCTTCAAACGCATCCAGGTCGCTGTGGATGACGATGGCAACCCCGTGACGGCTGACGACATCGGAGCCGTGGGGGCGATGACCGCCCTGATGAAGGATGCCGTAAACCCGAACCTCGTCCAGGGGCTTGACGGCGGCGCGACGCTGATCCACGCCGGCCCGTTCGCCAATATCGCCGTCGGCACAAGTTCCATCGTCGCCGACCAGGTAGCCATGAAGCTCGGCGATTACGCGATCACCGAGGCGGGCTTCGGAGCCGACTGCGGCGCCGAGAAATTCTGCAACATCAAGTGCCGCGTTGCCGGATACCAGCCCGCCGCAGTGGTCATTGTCGCAACCATACGCGCTATGAAGCTACACGGCGGGGCCTTCGAGTTCAAGCCCGGCCGGAAGCCACCCACCGAGAAGATTGAAAAGGAGAACGTCGGGGCCGTCCGCGAGGGCTGCAAGAACCTCGCCAAACATATCGAGAACATGGGCAAGATGGGTCTGCCCACCATCGTGGCGATCAACTGCTTCCCCACCGACACGGAAGCCGAGATCCAGGCGCTGAAAGAGGAAGCGCTGGACGCCGGAGCCACCGCCGCTGTCCCCACTTATGTACACGCAAAGGGTGGTGAGGGTGGCGCAGACCTCGCTGAAGCCGTCGCAGACGCCGCACAACAGGAAAACGACTTCGAGTTCCTCTATCCCGACGACATGTCGATCAGGGAGAAGATCGAGACTATCTGCACGGAGATATATGGCGCCGCGGATGTGGAGTTCTCGTCACTGGCGCAGCGCAAAATCAGGCAGTTCACCAAAGAGGGATATGACAACCTCCCGATCTGCATGGCCAAGACGCACCTGTCGCTGTCGCACGATCCGTCTCTGAAGGGCCGGCCGGAGGGCTTCACGGTGCCGATTCGGGATATCCGTCCCTCGCTGGGAGCAGGCTTTTTGTATCCGCTCTGTGGCGAGATGCGAACCATGCCCGGGCTGCCGAGCTTCCCAGCGGCCCTCGATGTCGACGTGGATGAGGACGGCGAAATCGTCGGGCTGTTCTGATCAGCCGCGCTCACAAACCAGGCCCCGGGAAGCAGTCTTTCTCGGGGCCATATCACAGGAAACGGATGCCAATGGTGCACCGGTCAGGGAATTCCAAATCGGACACCTCGTCGCGGGTCGCTGTTGCTGGTGCCATACTGGCCGGTGGCGAGGCCAGCCGCTTTGGAGGCGTGCAAAAGGGTCTTCTACAGGCCCGCGACGGTGTCTGTATCCTGCAGTGGCAGATTTCACAGATGCGGCAGGCGGGTGTTAAGAAGATTATCGTGGCCGCAAATGATCCCACTGACCTGAAGCATCTCGGCGTACCCGTGGTGCCAGATTTGCGCCCGGATATTGGCCCACTTGCGGGCATCGAGGCGTCCCTGGCGTACTATGACGATATCGCCAAGGCCACCCTGTTCATGCCCTGTGATCTGCCCGGTCTTACGGACCACCACATCCGCGTTCTGAAAAATGCGTATATCACAGGCGAAGCACGTATCGTGATTGCCCGGACGGAGCATCATTATTTGCATCCGTTATGCGCAATTGTGCATAACGAACTGCTCGCTCACCTCAGCCGTGCCATTGACGGGGGAACCCGCAAAGTCAGGCAGGTGTGGGATGAGGTTGGAGCAGTCCATGTTGATTTTGACGATTCTCCTGCCTTCTGCAACATCAACAGCCCCGAAGACCTGAAGCGGTGGCGCCAGATAAAGGAGGAAAGATGATGCCTGCGACAATCAGGGCCCCTGAAGAGCTGCGGGACGACCTGCAGAAACTCTTTGAAACCGGCGGACGCGTTGAGGTGGTCTCGGAGGGTGACTGCTCGGTACAGGTCAGTAAAGTGACGGGCGATGAGCGGGTGGAGGCGAACCTCGCGCACCTGTACATCGGTGGGTGGATCGCATGTTCGACAGCCCTCGCC
>JBKHJK010000258.1:0-4669 GCA_046538215.1 Armatimonadota bacterium | reverse complement strand
CTGAATGTGTCCCTTTGTGCGGACAATAGCGTATATGCAGGAGAATGACTCGGGCCCAGTCTGCCAGTTTTGGAAATCAGCGCTACTGCCAACCCTGAGAATCATACGCAGGCGATCCGGCTGCCTATTCACCCGCTGCTTTGCAGATCACGCGCCGACCGTCATGCAGCGCGATGATTGTCGCGTCTTCTCCCTGAGATTCTTCGGCCATCGACAGCGCAGCCGGCAGGTCTGGAGCGCAGTCGGCAAAAGTGGGCCGGATGTCCTCGGACAGCTCCGAGACCACGATGAGCTGTGCGCCCAGGCGGTGGACCACCGATGAGAACAAAAAGCCCGTCGAGCATGGCGCCCAGTCCCAGTCCACCTCATCTTTGTCCAGCCGCCGGCGCATCTCTGCGATGATCGCCTGGGGTTCCTCGCTCTCCAGCAGCCGCCGGTACGGCTCCTCCCCACCCCAGCCGTCCGAGCATTCCCCCACCAGGATGATGGCGCCGCCCTCCTTCACGCATTCCAGCGAGGGAACCAGCGCCTTCTTCGACTGCACCATGTCAATATCGTAGGGATACCCGCCGGAGGTGCAGATCACGATGTCGGCTTTCTCTTCGACCGTGTGCTCGTAGATATGCCGTGACATCTCGGCGCCCCTGAGATGTGCCTCCACAAGGTCACCACATTCGATGGCCGCATAGCTGTCATCGGGATTGACCACCGCCTCACACACCCAGTCCACACCAACGGCCTGTGCCGCCTCCAGCATGTCCTCATGCACGGGGTTGCCCTGTAGCACACCGAGCTTGCGGCCCTCGGTGAGGATGAGGAAATGGTTGTGGGTGATCGATTCGTACGATGACATCCCCGGCAGGATCATCTTGCGGCCACCCGAGAATCCGGCGATGTACGAGGGCTCGATGAAGCCGCAGACGATTTTCTTATCAAACTCTTTGAGCATCGGGGAGACCGCGATGGGGGTCCCGTAGGAGGTCTCGCCGAGCTCCCACTGTGGCCCGCGCGAATCGGACTGTCGGACCTCGCTGGTGCCCAGGAACTCCTCCAGCTCTTCATCGGTCATGGCGCGGTGATTGCCCAGGCCCATGAGCACCTCCCAGTCTGCGCCAAGGCCCTCGATGCGCTCCGCCAGCGGCCACAGCATCGCAGAGGGATTCGGGCGCGTGAAATCCACCGTCATCAGCGCCACCCGATCACCCGGCTCGATGACCTCATCAAGGCGCGGGCCGATGGGATTTTCCATTGCCTCCTCCAGCGCCGCCGGGATATCCTCGATGCCCTCCCGGCTCGGCAGCGCCATTTCCTCAATCACGCGGTCATCGGATACCTCGACGGTCTGCTCGCCACGGCCGTACGCGAATCTCAGCTCCATGGATGCGGCCTCCCTCTCTTTATCGTCTTTTAAGAGTTTTATTCACCGAAATGTAACTGCGGATAGTCATCTGCCAGATCGCTGATCGCCTTTGACGGTACGCTCCGGATCTGCTCGCCAGAGACCTCCGCGACGATTGAGGCATCGGGCGCAGAGGCGAACACGACCTCGAAAACAAAGCGCGTGCCGGTGGCGATATCCTTGGCGGTCGAGGTCGTCCGGACGCTCAGGATGTGCTCGCCGGGGGTGAAGATATCCGTGATGTCGGCGGAATAGTCGGTCACCTTCGCCCGCGGTTTGATACGCGTATCTCCGTCGAGACGCACCCTCGGCGCGATTTCCTCGACACCGCTGTACATGTCATTCTCGCGCAAAAACTTCAGCAGCAGTTGAGCCTCGGCGATGTCCGCCTCCGGCACCGTGATATCTGCGGTGAAGCGCGGGGACATCCACCGGCCCTCCTGCCCCAGAAACTCCAGCCGGTGCATGATTCCATCCGGCTTTGAATAAAAGACCGGGGCATCCAGCGCCTTTTCGACATCATCTCTATCTATCCTCCGGCTCGCTGTGTCCAGGTAGCCCAGGGCCTCTTCGGCTTCCTGTCTGAGCTGCTTGACCGCCACCAGGGTCTCGATGGCCCTGCCGCTGCGGACGCACATGACGCCCTTCGATGTCAGGGTGATGAGGTCACCGCCGGTTGACATGGCAAAGGAGACCAGCTCTGATGTGGAGGTGGCGATGCGGCGGCCGTTGCGCTCCGCCTCCGCGCGGAACAGGTCCAGGTTGATGAGGCCGTCCACCGGCACATTCAGCACCATCGCCGACGCAAACTCCTGCGGGAGCTGTGGCGGCATTGGCGGCTTTTCGGCGCGGGGAGCCTCTTCCGGTGGTGCGACACGCTCCGGCGCTTTGCGGCCGCCCTGTTCGCGCACGTCCTCGGGTAGCCTCGGGAAGCGCTGCAGGATCACGCGGTCGCCCTGAATGGCGAATGAGCCCACCTCATCATTGATCATCACCATCACGGTGTCGCCGTCCTGCATGGTGCTCAGAAGCTGAAACACCGCCGCCTGCCGGGCGTATGGAGCATCGGGAAAGGCATCTTGAATGGCACTTCTCGCCGAATCCTCGTCAACAGCCCACGCCGTCGCCGCCATCGCGACACATACCGCAGCTATCATCAATCGCCGCATGTTTCCATCGGCTCCTTTTCGTCAATCTCGTCCATCGTAAACCGCACGCTCATAATGAACGGCTCTTCACCCTCGATCCAGTGCCCGTAGGTGGTGGTGGCGATGGTGCCGTCGGGCAACAGCTCAATGGCGGGATAGGCACAATCGCGGCCCTCGTGGTTCTCCATCACCCGGACCCGATATTGCCCTTCTCGCCCCTCGGCGATGTCCTCGTATGTCCCGATCCAGCCCACCCAGTCGCCCTTTGTGGGCGTCTCGTGGGTGGTGTCGCGGAAGCTGATGAACAGGCGGCCATCGGGTGCATAAATCCCCTGGTGGCGGTCGCCGGTCAATGCGCCCGGAAGCTGCACCGGATCGGTCCAGCTTTCGCCCTCGTCATCGCTGAAGCTGACAAAGGAGTTGTACTCGCGGCTGTTTTCGCGCAAAAGCATCGCAATCTGGCCGCCGTCCGGGGAGCGGACCAGGCCCGGCTCGCAGATCTGTGGTGGCGCTTCCGCTGCCATCAGCGCAATCGGGTCGCTCCAGGTGATGCCGTTGTCTTCAGACACGATCTTATACACCGTCCACGTCCCGCACCGCTCGCCGGCGTTGGCGATGAACCTCCCGTCGTCGTGAAACACCGCCATGTGGTTGCCGTCTTCAGTGCGCATCAAATCAGCGCAGGCCACCACGCCGCCGTAATCCCCCACCGGCTCCAGCGGCGTCCAGGTTTCTCCGAGGTCCTCGGAGCGGGCCATGCGGATGGGATACAGGCCCGAAAACATAATCAGCCGCTCCATGGTCCCCTGGGCGTTGCGGATCGGATAGATGGTGGGGACCTCCCTGGAGGTCGCCCAGTTGTCCGGCACCTCCAGCCGGTCCGACCACGTCAGCCCGCCATCGAAGCTCTTCTTCATGACGATGGCGCCCTTCCCGTGGCCCTTGGGATAGACGCAGATCATGGTCCTGTCGTCATCCAAAAGCACGGTGGTCGGGTGGCCGAGATACTGTCCGGCCTCCTTATCCACCACGATCTGCCGGTCTTTGTCATACGCAAGGTCAATCGTCGGGATGCTGTACCCTCTGGGCTGATCGGATTTGAATTCCATCTGCGGCCCCTCCCCGGGCAATCGTTTTGTTCATGTTTCGGGCGAGATTTCAGGTGTCAAATGCGCCTGGCTCTTTCCTGCGGTCATTCACCTACTAATTATGCACGCCGCGCCGTCTTCCCTTCTTCTATTGCACCGGGGCCCCGTGCATTCAATGCCCGAAGCATGTACAATACCCGTGTGGCGGCTGGCCACGCGATTGTGTGATTTCCCCGCATAAGAGGGCAGGTTTTGATGCTCCGCGATCCACAGCAGGTGCTGCAGGATGTGTACGGCTTCGACAGCTTCATCGGCCCGCAGCGGCAGATCATTGACCGCATCATGTCAGGACAGGATGCGCTGGTTATCATGCCCACCGGTGGCGGCAAATCGCTGTGCTACCAGGTGCCCTCCGTGTGCATGGAGGGCCTCGGCGTCATCGTCAGCCCGCTGATTGCGCTGATGGAAGACCAGGTGCAGGCGCTGAAACAAAACGGCGTCCGGGCGGCGTATCTGAACTCGACCGTCGCACCGGAACAGTCGCGCCAGATTCATCATCAGCTCTTCAACGGCGGCCTCGACCTGCTGTACGTCGCCCCCGAGCGGCTCCTGATGGATCATTTTCTGGGGATGCTCGGGCGGCTGGATATCGCGCTGTTTGCCATAGACGAGGCCCACTGTGTCTCCGAATGGGGGCCCAACTTCCGGCCTGATTACCACCGGCTGAAGGTCCTGCATGAACGCTTCCCGCAGGTCCCCCGCATCGCCCTCACGGCCACCGCCGATCCACACACGCGCCGCGATATGCTGCACCAGCTCCGGATGCAGGACGCCGATGTCACCATCACCACCTTCGACCGCCCCAATATCCACTTCCGCGTGGAGCCAAAAAGCCGCGCCAAGGAGAAGCTCGTGGAGTTCATCACCTCCGAGCACGACGGACAGGCGGGGATCGTCTATTGCATGACCCGCAAATCCACCGAGCACACCGCCGAGTATCTGTCACGCAGGGGCATCAATGCGCTCCCCTATCA
>JBKHJK010000003.1:0-20908 GCA_046538215.1 Armatimonadota bacterium | reverse complement strand
ACCAGTATGCGAACAAAATCGGTCCTGCCATACCGCATTACTTCATGCCTCTGGCGCTTTGCACCTCCATCAGATATGGAATCACCCACCGCCGCATCACCCTTCCCTGTGTTTCTCGGGATGTGGTAAGGTAGTGGAGAAATCTGCGGATGATATAACACCTGCGCCGAATTTTCTGGCGTCACAGAATGCCTGGACGAAAGGGAGCCTGCAGGATACGCATGAAGACGAAACGTATCGTCATACTTGGCTCAACTGGATCAATCGGCACGCAGACACTGGACATCATCCCCCACGAGACGGGGGAATATGAGATTGTGGGTCTGGCGGCCGGTCGCAATGGCGAGCTGCTTCTCAAGCAGGCCGCTGAGACAGAAGCGCGATACCTGGGCCTCGCGGATGAGGAGGCTGCAGCGAAGCTCGGGGACACTTCTGGCTCACCGAGCATTTACGCGGGGCGTGAAGGCCTGCAGGAGCTGGTGATTGATGCCAATCCGGATCTGGTGATCGCCGCCATATCGGGCTTCGCGGGGCTTCCGACGATTCTCACTGCGCTGGAGCAGGGGATTGATGTGGCCATCGCCAACAAGGAGCCGCTGGTGGCGGCCGGGAAGCTCGTGACCGACACCGCCGCAGCACACGGGGCCTCACTCATCCCCATAGACAGCGAGCTTTCGGCGATCTTCCAGTGCCTCCAGGGCGAAAAGCGCGAAAATATCCTGGAGATCACTCTGACCGCCTCCGGGGGGCCCTTTTCCGACTACGACGCGGCTGCGCTTGAAAGGGTGACGCCGGAGCAGGCCCTGGAACATCCAAACTGGAAAATGGGCCGCAAAGTCACCATCGACTCGGCCACACTGATGAATAAGGGCTTCGAGATGTTTGAAGTCAGGTGGCTTTTTGGTGTATCCTTCAACCAGATTCGGGTGGCTGTTCACCACCAGAGCATCATCCATTCGCTCGTGCAGTTTCACGACCGTTCGGCGATTGCTCAACTTGGGTGGCCCGACATGCGGGTACCCATTTTGTATGCCGTGAGCTACCCCGACCGTGTCCCTAACGACCTGGAACCCTTCGACCTGGTGGAGGCCGGGCCGCTGACGTTCGACGAGCCTGATCGCGAGCGCTTTCCGTGTCTGCGGCTTGCGGAGGAGGCCGGTGCTGAAGGGGGAGCCTACCCGGTGGTTCTTGGCGGCGCCGACGAAGCCGCTGTTGATCTTTTTCTCAGGGGTCAAATTCGCTTCAACGACATTCCCGCCTGCATCGAACAGGCGATGGAAAGCTGGAGTGGTTCGGCTCCAGAAACACTTGCAGAAATCGAAGAACTCAACGAGTGGGCACGAAGATACGTTTTGGGGCACCCGCCCGGCGGATAGTGGCCGTCAATTCTTAGCACGCATCGTACAAGGCGTGCCTGGACAGGGATTTGCTGGTGAACGAGGCAATGGATCTGTACCCCATTTTGTCAACGGTCAATGGTATTGTGGCCATTATTGTTGTTCTCGGGCTCTGCCTTTTTGTTCATGAGGCAGGGCATTTTGCTGCCGCAAAACTGTTCGGATGCCGGGTGCACGAGTTTGCCCTGGGCTTTGGTCCCCCCATTTTACACAGGCGCCGTGGCGAAACGGACTACCGTCTGAACATTTTCCCGCTTGGTGGCTACGTCCGAATCGCTGGAATGGAGCCGGGAGCCGAAGATGTTGAGGGCGGCTTTCACACCATTCCCCGGTGGCAGGGGGCCATTATCCTCGGCGCGGGCGTGTTCATGAATCTGCTTCTGGCATTTATCGTCTTCGCTCTTGTCGCATTCTATACTGGCGTCTCTGATCCCTCGGACGGACGCATCCTCGTCCGCAAGGTCATGCATGACACCCCCGCCCAGGAGGCAGGGCTCCGTTCGGGTGATGAACTAATCGCCATCAACGGTTCGCGACATTCTATACAGGTCGCATCAATTGACCCGGACGGGGCAGCGTCGGAGGTCGGGCTGAGCGAAGCCATGATGATTGAAACGGTCGAGGGCAGGAGAGTTCATCTGCCCCACGACGCCTACGATGCAGCGCGAGAGGCAGAGGGAGAGACTGCACGTGTCTCGGTCATTGACACCTCGGTCGAAAACCTCAGCAGGCAGTTGAAGTACTTAGAAGTGCCGAAGCCACCCCCGGGAGGCGATGATGACCCGGCTGAAGCGCGCAAGCTCCTGGAGGAGAGCTGGGGGCTCGGCTTTCGAGAGCTGACACAATCCGCGCTGATCGGGGCGATCACTGAACGGCCTGATGAGCCTGTTGCGCTGACCATCAAACGCGACGGGCAGATCCAGGAAATCACCCTCACTCCCGCCGTGGAGTACGCCCGATACCCTGTGCGTGAGGCGAACGGCACCATTCGCACCCCACACAGGGCCGTCGGGAGAATCGGCACCGTCATCGGAGCCCCGGTCAAGAAAGTGGGGGTCCTGCAAGCCAGTCAGGAGGGGGTCGAGCGTTCGTACGGTGCCGTCATGATGGTGGTTTTCGGCATCAAGGCAATGATCAGCAAGCATATCGAGTCGGGGGCCGGAGGACCGGTCGCGATCATGGCCCTGAGTGCCGAGCAGGCAAAGATGGGCTGGGATGCCGTTTTCAACTGGCTCGCTATCATCAGCGCCAATCTTGCAGTTATCAATCTCGTGCCCATCCCGCCCTTTGATGGCTTCCGGATACTGCTGATAGGCTTTGAAGGAACCATCAAGCGACGCATTGACGAACAAAAGGAGCTCATCCTCACACTGGCCGGCTTCGTGGTCATTATCTTTTTCATCGTGCTGGTAACCTTCCGAGACATTGTGAATGTCATTCGCTATGGCACACCCTGAAAAACGTGCACAAAGACAGCTCTCCCCGCGACGCACCACCACGCCTGTGACTGTCGGCGGCGTGATTATCGGGGGTGGTGCACCGGTGTCGGTGCAGACGATGACAAATACCGACACCTCTGACGTCCAGGCTACACTAAAGCAGATACGCCGCTCGGTGGGAGCAGGTGCGCAGATCGTCCGTGTTGCCGTGCCGGATATGGATGCTGCTGAGGCACTGCCGGAACTCATCGAAGGCGCCGGTGTGCCCATAGTCGCTGATATCCACTTCGATTACCGCCTGGCGGTGGCTGCTGCGGAGGCGGGAGTCCACAAACTGCGGATCAATCCCGGAAATATTGGCTCCGACGAGCGGGTACAGGCGGTCGTGGACGCGGCTGCGGACAATGATATTCCCATCCGCATCGGGGTTAACGCAGGATCCCTGGAGAAGAAACTGCTGGAAAAACACGGTCATCCCACACCGGAAGCCCTCGCGGAAAGCGCCCTGCGGAATGTCAACAGGGTTCGGGATATGGGCTTTGAAGATATCGTGGTGTCCATCAAGGCCTCGGACGTTCCCATGACGGTGGCGGCAAACCGGATTTTTGCACAGCAAACCGCACTCCCCCTGCACCTGGGTATCACCGAAGCGGGAACTGGCCGCAGCGGTGTGGTTCATTCCGCTGTCGGAATCGGTGTTTTGCTCGCCGATGGGATAGGGGATACCATTCGAGTGTCGCTGACCGGAGATGTGGCCGAGGAGGTCCGGGTGGGCCGCGAGATTCTGCTCTCGCTGGGGCTCGTGGAGGGCGCGAGGCTGGTTTCATGCCCGACGTGTGGCCGCTGCCGGGTGGACCTGCCGGCCCTGGCGCGAGATGTTCAGAAGATTGTTGATGATATTGATGAGCCGCTGCTGGTGGCTGTTATGGGGTGTGAAGTGAATGGTCCCGGCGAGGCGCGCGAGGCGGACGTGGGGCTTGCGGCCGGTCGGGGGCGCGCGGCGATATTCAGGCACGGTGAAATCATACGAACCGTAAATATGTCCGATGCGCTGGCTGCTTTGCGAGACGAAATTGACGCATTTCTCGACGACCGACGCGGATGCTCATCGTAGAAAGGTTGTGACGGAGTGCATATAGGCGACTTCTATGCTCCGACCCTCAGAGACGCACCATCCGACGCGCAGATTCCAAGTGACCGTCTCCTGCGGAGGGGAGGGTTTCTTCGCCCACTGGCTGCAGGAGTGTTTAACTTCCTCCCGCTGGGCCTTCGGGTTTTGCAAAAAGTTGAGGCGATTCTTCGGGAAGAGATGAACGCTGCCGGGGCTGTCGAGCTGCTTATGCCTGTACTACAGCCCAGGGAGCTGTGGGACCGCAGCGGGCGTTGGGAGGATTTCGAGCCACCGCTAATGAGCTTCCAGGATCGCAACGAGCGCTGGTTCGCCCTCGGCCCGACCCACGAAGAGTGCATCACGGCACTGGTCCAGGAAGATGTGACATCCTACCGGCAGCTACCGGTGACTCTTTATCAGATACAGGCGAAATTTCGCGATGAAGTACGCCCGCGAGGAGGCATTATCCGGGGCAAAGAATTCGTCATGAAAGACGCCTACAGCTTCGATGTGGATCGTGAAGGCCTCGACAGATCGTATGACGCCATGTATGAGGCATATTTGCGGTTCTTTGAGCGCGTGGGACTGGAGGTAGAGGTTGTGCACGCAGAGGCCGGTGCGATGGGAGGGTACGGCACGCGTGAGTTTATGGTGCTGGCACAAAACGGCGAGGACACCGTATTCAAGTGCGATAGCTGTGAATATGCCAGCAATGCAGAATGCGCCAGTTACAACCCCCCGGAGCCGACCGCTGTCCCCGACAAGCTCGGTGAGCCTGCCGAGGTGTCCACACCGGGCGCCACCACCATCGAGCAGGTCTGTGAGTATCTGGACACTGAACCCCAGCATCTGGTAAAGACCCTGATATACCGGACCGACAGCGGCTTTGTTGCGGCCCTGGTGCGCGGAGACCGCGAGCTGAACGAAACGAAGCTGGCTGCAACCCTGGAGACGACCGAGCTTTGCATGGCCACTGCCGCCGAGATCCAGGAGATCACCGACGCGCAGGTGGGCTTTTCGGGCCCCGTCGGCCTGCCCGAGGATGTGACAATCGTGGCAGACCACGAAATCGCCGCCATGAATGACTTCGTCACGGGCGCAAACGAGACCGACGCCCACATTGTCGGCGTGGACGCCGGCGTTGATTTCGAGGTTGATCAGTACGACGATATCAGAAACGTCGTTACCGGCGATGAGTGCCCCGAATGCGACGGAGGGCTGCTTGAAGCGTACCGTGCAATCGAGGTCGGCCATATCTTCAAGCTTGGCACGAAGTACTCCGAAGCTCTTGGTGCGCTCATCCAGACCGAAGACGGCGACCAGGTATCGATGGTTATGGGCTGTTACGGTATCGGTGTCAGCCGCATCATCGCCTCCATTGTCGAGGTATCACACGATGACAACGGCGTCATCTGGCCCCGGGCGGTTGCCCCCTTTGAGGCGGCCCTTCTACTGCTCGACCCCGACGATGAAAACCTCGCCGCCATTGCCGAAGATCTCCACGATGCATTGGAGGATCGGGGCATCTCTGTTTTGCTCGATGACCGGGACGAACGAGCCGGAGTGAAATTCAATGACGCCGAGCTGATCGGATATCCGCTGCGCGTCGTCGTCGGACGTGTCACAAGGGAGAATAATGAAGTTGAACTGCAGGTGCGCGCCGACGGCCGCGAACTGACAGTGAATGTTAAAGAGGCAGCCGATGTCATCACCGATATACTGGCAGAGGTCCCATGAAACCCGCAGCGTAACAATGGCGCCGAGGACAATTCTGAGGAGGTATCTCAATGACCACCGAAAGAATCCGGAAGGCTGTTGTTGCAGGCCAGTTTTACGAAGGCAGCAAAGAGGCATTGATACAGCAGATCGAGGAGTGCTACACGTGCGCGCGCGGTCCCGGGTCGCTGCCCGAAGTCAATCCGGATGGCCCCCGTGAGATCATCGGATTGATGTCTCCGCACGCCGGCTATCAGTTTTCAGGCCCCGCTGCGGCATATTGCTATGAAGCTCTGGCAGCCGACGGTAGGCCAGATGTCGTGATCATTATCGGACCCAGCCACAGGAGCCCTCAGCCGGCGATACAAACATCAGGAGCGTGGGAAACGCCGCTGGGACGGGCCGTGATTGATGAAAAAACTGCCTCGGACATCGCCGCGAAGCTGGGCAGCTTGCGCGAGGGGCCAGAGGGATTTGCTGCCGAGCACAGCCTGGAGGTGCAGGTGCCCTTCCTGCAGCATCTGTACGGGGATGATTTGCGCATAGTGCCGCTGATGATGGTTGGGCAAAGTGCCGGAGAGGCCAGAAGAGTGGCTGAAGCGGTGGGAGAGGCCATAACAGACCGTGACGCGGCTATTGTGGCCAGCACCGATATGACGCATTTCGAGAGGCCTGATGTCGCCCGGGAGCAGGACTTCACGCTTATTGAGCGCATCGAAGCCCTCGATCCTGACGGCCTCATTAAACAGCGGGCCGTGCGTGATATCAGTATGTGTGGCGCCGGACCGACGGCGGCGATGCTGTATGTTGCCAGGAACATGGGCGCGTCATCCGCGGAGCTGCTGGTGTACGCACACTCCGGCGAAGTGCATCCGAGTGCCAGTGTCGTGGGCTACGCCTCAATGGTTGTGCGCTAGGATTCAGAGCGGCTCTGTCTGTCAGGCGGGGCCCCCTTGACTGCAGGAAAAAGATGCAATATACTGAACACTAATCACAGGATTACATTGCAGACCACGATGCCGTTTACCCCTATTGTTACTTGCGCCTGGGCATTGACTATGGGAACTGTTTATTCCACAGTTGTTTGGATGGCAACTGATGCGCGATATGCTGAGCAGTCCCACCTGCACTACGGCTGGTGGCGTAAAGACAGGTGGGGGCTTGTGCAATGACCTGGCTTGACTTCCTGACCATCGGTCTTCTTGTTGTGTTCATGGGCATTGAAGTCAGCCGGGGGGCCGTATGCGCCATGATTGACACCGTCGGCGCCTACATCGCTCTACAGATCACAAAATTTACGTATCACAACTTCGTCTCAGAAAGCATTACTGAAAGTACAGCCATCGCTATAGAGTTTGGCGTACTCCTCTTCGCCGTTATTGCCATTTCTCACTTTACCCAGCAACAGATGCAGGCGGATATCGGGCCTTTTGATTCGGCCGTTGCGGCTGTGCTGGGTGTTTTTGTCGGCCTCTGCGCTGCACACATGGCGTTTCATGCGGTGTTTGTTGGCGAGGGAGCACGCTATGCAGCCTTCGCCGACTCCGTTATGCGGGGCCAGGTCTATGAGCTGGCAGCGGTGAAGGGGTTTCTCCAATTCATGGAAGGGATCGGCGGCACTGACATCGGTCGGTGACCGAGCTATGAATCAGGACACTGCAACGACAGGAAATTACGACCTCAAGGATGTTGACATCATTCGCGAGCGTATGCCGGTAAGCTATACGGACGCGCGCGATGCTCTGAAAGCCACCGGTGGCAACATTGTGGATGCTCTGGCGTGGCTGGAAGAGCATGGGCATGGGTCGGAGGAAAAGCTGACCGGACTGGGCGAACATGTTTCTGAGAAGGTTCAGAAGGCACTCCAGGGCCGGGACGTCGCCGATGTTCGTTTGAAACTCGTTGATACAGCGGTCGCAAGCCTTCCTGTCAGCGCTGCGGGGATAGCCGCGGCGCTGGTTGTGTTTGTGGCCGAGATGGTGTCCAACTGCTCCATAGATGTGAAGTACGCTTCGGAGGCAGAGCGCAGCAATCCGGAGGCCCCAAAATAACCTTACCGACAAAGGAGAGCGAGTATGGTTAATGCCGCAGCTTTCTTCAGAGAGGCTGCCAAGCGCGGAGGGACCCTCCCATATCAGCCCCTGTCGGACGAGGAACTGGTGCGACGGGCCCAGGAAGAATCGGATTCCAAGGCATGCGAATATCTACTTTACAAGTACAGGAATCTGGTGCGGTCAAAAGTCAAGTCGTATTTTCTGGTGGGAGCAGAGCGCGACGACCTGCTGCAAATCGGCCTCATCGGCCTGTGGGAGGCCATCAACGACTTCAAGGCCGACCGGCACACCTCGTTCGCCTGCTTTGCCAAAGTCTGCATACAACGGCAGATGATTTCCGCAATCAAAGCCGCCACCCGCCAGAAGCAAACCCCCCTGAACACGTCCATCTCACTTGAAGCACCCCCGAGTGGGGATGAAGAGGACCGCGACCTTATCGAGATGCTGGAGATGGATACCCAGGGCGATCCACAAACTGTCGTTCTGGGCAAAGAAGGTGAGCGGGCGCTGAGGGAAACACTCCGGGAGGAACTTTCGGATTTCGAGTGGGAGGTGCTGGTGGAGTACCAGACTGGCAAATCCTACAAGGAAATGGCGGCAGAGCTGGATTGCAAGATCAAGTCTATTGACAATGCCCTGTCCCGCATTCGCCGGAAACTCCCGCGGGTCGCCCCAAAGCAGGCAGCACGTGTCCACGGCACGGAAATACCGGAGGAAGACGCGTAGCTTTGGCGCAGACTTGTGGCTGTTGTGGCATGCGGCGTCGGGGTTCCGGCGCCGCATGAGTTTCTCGGGCCGTTCCAGGGCGGTGTACGCAGCGATACTTGCCAACCGCAGGCTGTTTTGCTACCCTTGTGTGAACATATTTGCTCTCTACCTCTGTTCATTCGTCCATTTTCCACGCGCTACCCAAGCGCCATTTTGAGGTGTCAGATGACTTACCATCAGCTTATATTTGAGCTCGAAACATTCTGGGCCGATTACGGGTGCCTGATCATGCAGCCGTATGATATGCCGGTAGGCGCTGGAACCATGTGTCCGGCCACCTTCCTGTGGGCCCTCGGTCCCGAACCGATAGACGTTGGCTACGTACAGCCCTGCCGCAGACCCAGTGACGGACGGTACGGTGAGAATCCAAACCGCTTCCAGAAGCATTTGCAATATCAGGTGCTGCTCAAACCATCGCCCGATGACGTGCAGGAGGTGTACCTGTCAAGCCTGGAGGCGCTGGGCCTGGATTTGACGGCACATGACGTCAGGTTTGTCGAAGACGACTGGGAAGCACCGACACTGGGCTCAGCGGGGCTCGGTTGGGAAGTGCGGCTGGACGGCATGGAGATCACGCAGTTCACCTACTTCCAGCAAGTGGGCGGAATGCCGTGTGATCCAGTCCCGGCGGAGATCACATACGGCCTCGGGCGGCTGGCGATGTATTTGCAGGACGTTGACGATTACCGGAAGCTCTATTACAGCGATGATGTGACCTACGGAGACATCAAGTACGAAGAGGAGCGCCAGTTTTCGGTTTTTAACTTCGAGGCGGCGGACGTTAACATGCTGTGGAAGACATTTGAGTTGTGCGAGGCTGAGGCGAAGCGCCTTATCGAACAGAAGCTGCCGCTGCCAGCTCACGACCATATTCTGCAGTGCTCGCACACCTTCAACCTGCTGGAGTCTCGAGGAGCCATATCAATTACCGAGCGTCCCGGGATGATTGACCGTGTTCGCAATCTCGCTCGGAAAGTTGCAAGGGAATATGTGGCGCGTCGCGAGGAGCTCGGCTTTCCCCGGCTGAACAAAGATGATGCATCCGCGGATCAAGAGTGAAATGGAGTAACATAATGCCAGATTTTGTGCTGGAAATTGGTGTTGAGGAAATGCCGGCGGGAATGATCGTGCCGGCACTTGAACAAATGCAGCAGGTCATGGCCGAGCGGCTGGATGAGCTCCGGCTGGAGCACGGCGAGGTTGAGACGCTGGGCACCCCGAGGCGTCTCGTGGTGGTGGTTGATGACATTGATGAGTGCCAGCCTGACCGTGAGCTTGTCTATAAGGGACCGCCCGCCGACCGTGCATTCACCGAGGATGGTGACCCCACGGATGCAGCCATCGGTTTTGCAAAGGCTAAAGGCGTCGCTGTCAAAGACCTCAATGTCAACGAGACTGACAATGGGACATTCGTTTTTGCCAGGACCCGGGAAACCGGCCAGCCCGCCATTGAGGTCCTCCCGGAGCTTCTCACCGATCTCATCGGCGGCCTGAACTTCCCCAAAACGATGCGGTGGGGGGAGTGTGAAATGCGCTTCGGTCGCCCTATCCGGTGGATCCTTGCCCTTCTGGGGACAGAGGTCGTCGCCCTGAAAGTGGCCGGCGTGACCAGCGGCCGAACCTCCAGAGGTCACCGCTTTTTGTCCAACGGCGCCGTTGAAGTGTTTGAAGCGGGCCACTATCGCGAGGCCATGGAGGATGCACAGGTGATGGTGGATCACCGTCAGCGCCGCAAGTGCATCGTGCGACAGGCGCGCGAGGCTGCAGGAGATCACGGCGGCGAGGCGGTTCTCGACGAGGACACACTCACCGAAAACGCCTTTTCCGTGGAAATGCCGTCATGCGTGGTTGGCAGCTTTGATTCTCGCTATCTGGCCCTGCCGGACGAAGTTCTCGCCACTGTAATGGAGAAACACCAGACGTATTTTCCCGTCGCCGACACCAATGGCCATCTCATGCCCCAGTTTATCATCGTTTCGAACGTGGGTGAGAAGGCCGAAGAGAACGTTCGGCTGGGCAATGAAAAGGTCATTGAGGCCCGGCTGGCCGATGCGGAGTTTTATATTGAGGAAGATACCAAAAGGCCTCCGGAAGACAAGCTGGATGACCTGCGACGGGTGAGCTATCTGGAGGGCCTGGGAACGCTGTACGACAAGACCATGCGGCTGGAGGCGATCGGCAAATGGCTGTGTGAGCGGGTGAATGCCAGCGAGGAAACCGAAGCGGCAGTCAACCGAGCGGCGCTGCTGGCAAAGACCGATCAGGTCAGCCTCATGATCGGTGACACCAAGCTCGCCGGCCTTCAGGGTATCGCCGGGGCCCATTATGCGCGGCAGGCCGGTGAGCCAGCCGCTGTGTGTGAGGCCATTGCGGAGCAGTACATGCCGGTTCGCGCAGATGGTGAGCTGCCGCAGAGCCTTGCAGGTGCGCTCCTGGCTATCGCCGACAAAACCGACGACCTGTGCGCCAGCTTCTACCTCGGCATGGAGCCGACGGGAGCCAGAGATCCGATGGGGCTCAGACGACAGGCACAGGGGATCATACAGATTTGCGTTGACCGCGGCCTGCGGTTTTCACTTAACGATCTGGTCAGCCTCAATATGGGCCTGCTGCCGGATCTGCCGGATGACACCGAGCCGGTCAATGTGGTCGAACGGGCGAAAAGTTTGAAAAACTTCATCGCCGGTCGCATTGACAGCTTCCTGCAGGCCGAGGGCGTTGCCTATGACACCGTCCGGGCGGTTCTTGCGACTGACTGGCGGTACATTGTGGGCGTCGTCAAACGAGGCCGTGAACTTGCCAGAATCCGCGAGGAGGATCCGGAATTCGAAGATACGGTTGATATGGCCACACGCCCGGCCAACATCGTGCGTCCGACGGATCTCCCCGAGGACGCCAGCGTCAATCCCGTTCTGTTTGCAGAGAGCATCGAACAGGACCTGTGGGAGGCGTACCAGCAGGCCTCGGAAGATATTGATCGTCTTCTGGCCAATGGCGCTGACATCCCGGCTGCGTGGAATGTAGTGAAGGGGCTTCGCACTCTCATAGACCGATATTTCGACAGAGTGATGGTCAATGTCGAGGATGAAGCGCTGCGTACCAACCGCCTGGCGATGATGCGAGCATTTGACAAGCTGTTTTGTCGGGTGGCTGATTTCACCGAAATCGTGCAATAATCGCGATGCTTATCAGAGAAAGCCTGGAAGAACGGGAACGGGAGAATCTATCACCGTACGCCGCGCTGAGTGCCGAATCAGCGGGTCGCGATGCTCCAGAGACGCCGGATGCCGTCCGAACATGCTATCAGCGTGACAGAGACCGGATTATTCATCTGTGTCGTGCGTTTCGCCGCCTGGCCAACAAGACACAGGTCTTCATCTCACCACGCGAGGATCATCTCCGCACACGGCTTTCACACACCCTCGAAGTCGCCCAGATCGCGCGAACCATCTGCCGCGCACTCCGCCTGAATGAGGATCTCGCCGAGGCCATTGCGCTGGCTCATGATGTCGGGCATACGCCCTTTGGACACTCCGGAGAATCAGCGCTTGACGAAGCGTACCGCGCATGGGATCCCGAGGGCGGCTTTGCGCACCACACACACAGCCTGCGGGTGGTGGAGGAACTCGAACGCGATGGGGCCGGCCTCAATCTCACCGCCGAGACGCGCGACGGGATTGTCCTGCACTCCAAGGGTATGGCGGATCTGGCCGAGAGTATGGGGGTGGGGCCGGAGGGTACACTGGAGGCGGATGTCGTGCGCGTTTCTGACCGCTTCGCCTACCTCAATCACGATCTCGACGACTGTCTCCGGGCGCGTGTGCTGAAGCAGGAAGATCTCCCCGAAGACGTGATGGAAAACCTCGGGCATACCCACAGCACCCGCGTGGGCAGAATGGTGGAGGATCTCATTCGCCGCAGCCTCGACAGCCCCTCTCTGAACATGAGCCAGGCGATGGTCGAGGCCACGGACGGTCTGAAAAGATTTCTGTGGGAAAGTGTGTACACACGTCCGGAACTGCTGGAAGACCGTAAGAAGGTCGAGGGCATCATCAGCGGGCTGTTCGAGGTGTATATGACGAGCGATGCAGCCCTGCACGAAAGGGTCGGCTATGTGCCTGATGGCTCAAAACGCCGCGCGCGGCTGGTGTGTGACTATATCGCCGGAATGACCGACCGGTTCGCGACCGAGCAGTATATCAAGCAGTTCCTGCCCTCGTCATATCCGTATTGACCGGCTTCACTCGTGTTCGAAGCCGTTTGATGTGAGATATGACATCGCCTCAGAGGGTGTCATTTCTTCAACACCGCAGCCCTCGGCCTGCATGAGATCCGACACAGTCCCCACTGAGTACCCCTGGCCCTGAAGACGCTCCAGAATCATGGGAAGTGCGCGGAAGCTTTCCATGCTTCCCTGATGCATAAGGATGATGTCGCCGGGTGTGGCTCTTTCTGTCACCGAGTTGGCGATGGCATGTGCCGGCGGCTCGAGCCAGTCATTGGCGTTATTGGTCCACATTACCAGGGCATGGTCGGTGCCGGCAAGGGCCTTCAGGCCTTCCTGGTTCATACGACCGCCCGGCGGTCTGAAAAAGCGCGTGCTGGTGCCCGTGAGCCTGCTGATAATTTTCTGACAGGCCTCGACTTCTGCAGCCAGTTCCTCCGCCGTGAGGGTGTTTGCCCGGGGGTGACTATACGAATGATTCTCGATCTCATGGCCGTCGGCAGCAATTTTACACACCAGCTCCGGATACTCCTCGGCCTTTTCACCTACAAGGAAGAATGTCGCCTTCACGCCGTATTCCCGCAACACGGCCAGCATCAGGGGCGTGGTGAAAGGATGTGGACCGTCATCAATCGTCAATGCGAGCCGGCGGTGGGTGAAGGCCCCTTCTTTAACGACCTTTACGGGCGTGCCGTTGGAGTCGCGGAGGTGTCTTTTCGCGGCCTCAAGCTGCTCGGGCCAGTTATCCAGAAGTGCTGGCACATCAAAAGCAGTGACAGGATGCCCTGCTCCATTACTATCACCATCCGCAGCGTACGCGAGAAGAACAGGCGCAACCCGTACCACTCCCAGCCGTGAGAGGATGTCGGGGATGCGTCTGGGCTTTTGAACTGCGGCCTCGAACTCCTCACGATCCGTCGAAACGGAGAAAACGGGCAGATGCTCGTACGTATGACTCCCGTTGGCCGGGATCACCGCCCAGAGGTCCACATGGTCAACAGAGGGAATCGTCTCGAATGCGGTGTGTAAGGCATTGACGGCATCCTGCTGCAAAGCGTTGAGCGAAAATGACGGAGACTGCCCCTCACTAAAAGCCTGCAGCTTGATAAGGGCTACCGAGCGCCCGTTGTACGATGCAACTGCGACGCGGAGAATGGCGTGCCTCAGGCCCAGTGCAAACAGCCGCCGCGCCAGGATGCCCTCCTGGCGTGGCTCGATACCCTTGAGCACACCGGCGGTTCCTTCACCAAGTGGTCGGGTCAGGGAGCGGGGAGGCGCTGCGACTAAATGGCCGAAGACCTGTGACAGACAGTCCGAGCGCAGGTGAGGCCCGAGATGAGATAACTGCATCTCAGCCAGCATGGCCTCAGCATTCGCCCGCCCATCCGCAGCCGTCACGGCGGGGGTGAAGGTGAAGACAATCAGGCCGACGAGCGATACGACAGCAATTGCTATGTTGTACGACTTCATCTTTGCACCATCGCGGGAAGAACGGTCCTGTAATCACTGCGAGGCTCTTTCCAATGATACCCTCTCGAACCCCTGGAGACAAGTCTTTTCGGCCCACCCAGAAACAGGTTTATGACCTGAAAGCGCGAAATAGCGGAAGCACAGGGGACAAAGACAGGGAGGAATGACAATGCGTTTCGGCATTATTGGTGTGGGCGGCATCGGCGGCCGGCACCTGAACACAATCGAGCACCATCCATACACCGAGGCCACCGTGGTTTGCGACCTTGACGACGAGGTGCTCGAACAATACGAAGACACCTATGACACGACCACGCGCTGGGAGGATGTTGTGAAACGCGCCGACGTGGATGCGGTGATCGTGGCGCTTCCACACCATCTTTATCCCGATGTGGTGGGAGCGGCCCTGGAGGCCGATCTTCATGTGTTGAAGGAGAAGCCCTTCGCCCGAAATCTTGATGACGCCACGAAAATGGTGCATGCAGCAAGCCATTCCGGCGCACGACTGATGGTGTGTGGGCAGTCGAAATATCAGCCGGGATTCCAGAGGGCCTACAGAATCCTGCAGTCCGGTGTACTGGGGTCGGTCTTCATGATCCGCGGCGTGATTACGTACCGCTGGTCGAAGGCTTTTGAAGACAATTGGGGCTGGCGGGGCAAAAAAGAGCTGTCGGGCGGCGTGGCTATTATCGATTCCGGCTGGCACATGCTCGACATCATGACATGGTATCTGGGGCTGCCACAGACGGTCTATGCAACAACCGGACGGGGACAGGCGCTGCCCGGCGAATATGATGTTGACGACCGTGCGGTCATTACGATGGACTATGCCCGCGGGGCCGTCGGCAGCGCCATCTGCAGCTTCATTTGCCTTCCTTCGCAACGCAGTGTCACCGTTCATGGATCAGAAGGCTACCTGGAGGTCAGCGCGGACGAAACACGCCTGCACCTCGGAAGGCGCGCCGATGCAGAGGTCGTGACCTTCAACAGCCCCGATGATCATCTCAGGCCCCAGCTTGACAGCTTTCTGCAGATGATACAAAGCGACGGGGAACGTCTGACAGGGGTCAGCCAGGCCCTGCAGGTGCAGACGGTGATCGAAGCCGCCTATCGCTCGACCGATCTCGGGCGACCGGTCTCCATCTCTGACATAGGAGCCGGGGACCAGTAGCGCAGTGTGGAGCAAAACGTAAAGGGTGCCGCTCAGCCAGCGACACCCCTCTGCATGGCTCATCGAGATGTTTTTGACTACATCGGTATGAAGTCGGTGTCTTCGTCAATGCGGGTGAGCGTCTCTGATATGATCTTGGCGGCATTTTCCAGGTCGGACAGAGAAACGATTTCGCCACTGGTGTGCATGTAGCGGTTGGGGATGCTGACCAGTGCGGCGGCGACTCCAGCGCGGTTGATCTGAATGGCGTTGGCGTCGGTCCCGGTCGCCCGCGGGGCCGGCTGGTTTTGGTACTCGATTTTCAGTTCTTCGGCTGCTTCGATGATAAGCTGGCGAAGCTTTGCGTTGATGTTTGCACCCCGCGACACAGCCGGGCCCTTGCCGACCTTTATGTCCCCCGATTTCTTGGCTTCGACCCCCGGGTAATCCGTGGCGTGGGTGACATCTACTGCGATGCCAGCGTGCGGATCAATGCCGAATGCGCTGGTGGTGGCTCCGCGAAGGCCGAGTTCCTCCTGCACGGTTGCCACAGCGTGTACAGCACAATTCAGTTTGCTCGCCTGGACCTCCCGCAGGGCCTCCATGACAACGAACACGCCAACCTTATCGTCACATCCCGGTGAGGCGATCAGATCCTGCTGCAGGGGTAGATATTGCAGTTGATAGGTCACCGGGTCGCCAACAGCGACAAGTTCTTCGGCCGCCTCTTTATCCTCGGCCCCGATATCTATCCACAGATCCTCGATCCTGGTTTTGCTCTTCTTGCGCTCGTCGTCCGTCATCAGGTGTATCGGCTTGCGGCCAATAATACCGTTGTAGGGACCGCTTTCGGTATGGACTGTCACCACATGGCCGGGGAGCACGGCGGCGTCAATGCCCCCGATGGAAGCCATGCGCAGGACCCCGCTGTCTTCGATGTGCTGAATCATGAAGCCAACCTGGTCGGCATGACCCGCGAGCATCACCCGCACTTTCGCGTCGGGTTTTTTCACAGCGATGACATTGCCGTGGACATCGGTGTGCACGTCGTCAGCAAAATCGCTGGCGTACTCTCTGACAATCGCCTGCACCGGCTGCTCAAAGCCGGAGGGCGACGGTGCCTCCATAAGATCCTGCAGGAATTTCTGTGATGCTTTTCGCATGTCGAGCCTCCGCTGGTATTGTGGGTTGCTATGGTCTATTCGTCTTTCGGTTGGAGCTTCAGATCATCAAAATAGGCGGTGCCCACACCGGAAAGACGCACGTAGAACGTGTAATTTGTGGCGTCTTCGTCCGTCGGTGTCAGCTCCCACTCGAACTGCATCCATTCACCGTCCGCCTTCAGGCCACCGTAATTGTCGTACTGGCCTTTTCCTTCGGAGCTCCTGGCGATAAGTGAGCCGTGACCGGCTTTGCCTTCGCCACGGTAGTAGCCTGTGAGGACGTAGGTTTTGCCGATCTGGAGATCCACGTCCTGCCCGCAGACCAGGTTCAGTGGATCCTGGATCCCCTTAATCATGATGCATTTTCCGGTATGACCGTCTTCGACAACCTTGATTTCGTATTCCGTTTCCGGCTTGGTACTCCAGGCCCCTGTTGACCAGAACTCCGGATTGTTGTTTTCGTCCACCTGCTCGAATCCGCCGTTGCGCAGCATTGGAGCGGTACTGAAAGCGATGGTGGTGGCGAAGGTGTTGCGGCCCGGACTCGCGTCCGGCACACTCACGCTGATGTCGTAATCGTCATCAGGAAGCTCACCGGGCTTGATGAGGAGGTCAACGTGTTTGCCGTCCGCGCTCCCGGAGTGTGAAACGCTTCCACCATAGCTGGCCGGAGATTTGCCGTTAATGTACACGCGGGCGAGATGCGCGGCAATCGGGTTCGTTTCGTCACGCAGTGTGAGCATAATCTCCTCAGGCGCTGTCTTCAGGTGACCAAGCTCAATGGTTTCACCGGTCTCAACAGCATCGCCACCGATGCTCGCGGCGTCCAGCGCCGGCGCATCGGTATCGGGCAGAGTGAGCCAGTCAGGCTTGTCCAGAAGAATCACCGTGGACCCGACTGCATCGTCGGGAAGAGAAAACGATACGCCCTTATCGTCCCTGCCGACGCTGAGCTCACTCCATTGTCCTTCGGCTGTTCGATAAATGGGCGCATGAACAGTCTCGGTGGCACCGAGTGTTATTTCAACCGGTGCGTTGGCGGTCACCTTGATTGGCCGGAGCGTGTAGTCCTCCGCTGCGGCGGTGGCGATGGCGAGACCGGAGGCGACAATGATACAAATGACGATTGACACGTGTGTGCGCTTCATGGCGAGTCCTCCCTGGCACAGGACAAAATGGTATTCGCAAAATACACTTCACTTACCTGGCAGCCCGGCTCCTCGCGTGACTTATTCTCTGTGCAGACCGGCAAAACCTGCAAATCGAATGCACAAAGACAGGTGCGGCGGCTAACGCTGGCACCCCTGCAGGGCGCACATGGCCACCAGGACGAAGGCAATCACTGCACACAGAAGTGATGCTCCCCCGATCCCGTACAGGGGCACGAGCACGGCCCCGGCAAGCACCGCGCCCGAGCTTCCTCCCAACAGATCTGCCGCGTACATGCTGGCTGCCGCAAAGCCCCTGTGTTCCGTTTGCGCCTGGATTTCCGTCGCCAGCGGAAATTGCACTCCCACCATCCCTCCGAGGACGAAGGACAGCAAGAAAAAGCCTGCGGCCAGAAACCATCCTGGCAGGTGAGCTGAAACTCCCGTCAGTCCCGTGATCAACGCTGGAACAACCAGCGAAAAAAGGCCAAGCGCGATAAGGGCTCCCAGGAGCTTCAAAAGGGCCTGCTGTGGCTCAGTCGTGTGCCTCAGCAACCGCCCTGCAAACAGCCCACCAGCCGCCAGCCCCACCATAAAAGCCCCTGTCAGAACACCGATGAGGCTGTAAACATATCCCACCTGAATCTGGAAGGCGTACAGCACCGCAAGCTGCAGGACCATCGCAACAAAGCCGGTGCCCGCAATAGCTGTGGGGACCGCCACCACGTCTGCCTTGCGAAGCCAGGCGACCACACACATTACTACCAGCGCAATCAGCACAAACCAGCGAATTATCGCGGGCAATGCGATCTGTTTCAGACCCGCAAGCACGCGCGCACCGGGGGCGTCAAACTGCCGCAGAGCGTATATCTGATTCAGGTAGTATGCGATCGGCTGAAGATCCGTGTTGATTGGTGGTGACTGTATCCTTTGAAGCTCCCGGTGCACGTAATCCACGTTCATCGGATCAAGGTGGTCGGAAATGACAGACGTCCAGTACGATGCCGCGACACCGCGTTCTTCGAGGCGTTGCAGCATTGTACTTGCATCCTCGCTCATGTAACCGGTGTCGGGTCCCACGGCCGCGAAGAGGCTGTATCCGGGCATGATGACGACCTTGCGCTTACCTGCCGCAGCAGTATAAAGGATGGAGGTATCAAGGTTCAGCATATCCTGGCTGTAATAGGTTTGAGTGCCGGGGAGGCCGAACGCGAAGATGATCTCCGGCGACTGTTGCGCGATATCCCGCAGGCATTCCCGCGTGTAATGCCTGTTCAAAACGGCTGTCAGCGGTGGTGGCAGGGCAAATATCGCAACATCCCAGCGCCGCTCTCCGTCCGGTGCAGAACGCAGATACGCCCTCAAATCCTGCCGGTGCACGGTTATCGCGGCCTCCGGCCGATCTACGAGGGGCCGGCGAAACCGGTCATAGATGTCAACAAGCCCCGGATCGAGTTCAAAATAATCCACGCGGCTGACAGGATGAGTGGCGACTTCCTCAAGAGCGCCCGTCCCGCGCCCTCCTATCAAAAGCACATTTTGCGGATCCGGATGCTGCAGCATGGCAAAGTGCACCAGCAGGTGAGTGTCCGGCATCGTTTCGGTGTACCCCGATGGCTGGCCGTTGATGAAGAAAACGCGCCCCTTCACTCCATGCTCGGCCACCACGACATTGCTATGCAGTGTGTCAATGCTGGCCATGAGATCATATCCGGACCACCGCAACTGCAGCGTCAGAGTATGCAGCGCAAGCATGAGTGGGATACCCAGTATGACGGCCGCTGTGAGGGCGATAATTTGCGGCTTCATCCGCGAGGCGCCGAAACGGCTGGCAGCGACGGCCATACCGGCCATCAACGCGATGGAGCCGGCGCAGAAGGTGGCCGTGAGGGGATCGAGCCACAATGTCAGCACATAGGCAGCCGCACCACCACCGATGAGATGACCGATAGCGTCCATGGCGTAGGAGCGAGCGACCGGGTCGGGGCCTTCCTGCATACGCCCGTAGATTGAGACCGCGGTCCCGAACTGCGCTTCGGCGGCGAAGGCCACAGGTGCGACGGAGGCGATGCAGAGAATAAGCACGTGCAGCAGACCGAACATCTCACCGGGCATCACAAAAAGGGGTTCGGGGAACTTCCCGAAAAGATCCGGACTTAAACGCACCAGGCAGATTGCAGCGAGGCCCATGGCGGTGCATACGGCGGCAAGAAAGGGGACGCGTGCCACGGTGGGGGAGAGAGAGGTATCACGTCGCGCGCGCCGGCCACCCCACCACGACCCCGCTGCTCCCGCGAGCAGCCAGATGCCCAGGATGACTCCCACGGCCAGTTCGCTTCCGGAGCACACGATCAGCAACTGCCGGACCAGAACGACCTGCACGAGGCCGCTGGCGAGTCCGACGGCGACGATGAAAAGCTGTAGCGGTAGTGACTGGTGCCCATTGGCCATGGGGTGTCAATCCCTGCCGGGACGCCAGAACATCAAAAAGGGCCACCTGCACATGTCAAGTCAGGCGGCCCCGTGATTTCTGGTGGACGGAATGGGATTCGAACCCACGACCTCATCCGTGCGAGGGATGCGCTCTCCCAGCTGAGCTATCCGCCCATGCAAGTGATATTTTACTAACAATCGGCGCCTGTGTCAAAGCCACCTTCACTCATCGGGCATGGGCTCATACCGTGCCATGCAGTCCTCATGGATGCTCTGCATTGCCTTCAATACCGAAGTGTCGGAGTAGATGATTGCCGCCTGTGCGGCATCGAAGCTCAGATCGAAAGAAACCGTTGTCGGGTTTATGTGGCAGTCAATATCGTGCGGAGCCCCTGGAAAGTCCGGAACGGCCACTCCCGCAGCTTTAAATATTGTCGGAACCCGCACACGCACCGTCGCCTGCTCCACCGCCTCAATTTCGAAATTCTCGGGAGTTGAGGTGTAGTTTTTGTTCACGAGAACCACGACCAGCGCCCGATCGCCGCACAGAATCGTACGCGCCAGTATGTTCTCATTGTCCACGAGCGGTTCACCGATGGGCGTGCCGATGGACAGAAGGGGCAGCAGCTGGTGCAGTTCACCGTTTGTCTCTCCCACGGCGTTCCACATCGCGGGATGTTTCAGCAGGCCGCGAGATCCGTGGGCCGGATACCACTGCAGTGACTTCGCACCGGCGGCAAGGGCGGTGAAGACCTCCAGACGCATCTCCAGGGGAGAAAACTCGCGTTGCCCATCCCGTGGCGTGCAGTAGCCTTCATTGAGATACATAAATGG